>JANYGR010000101.1 GCA_025359355.1 Bacteroidota bacterium
GTGTTGATAATTTCAATTTATATAATTCGTTATATAAAAATGGCAACGCATCTTTAGTAACATACTTCAATAAGAAACCTTGATTAATCGTCAATCGAACATCCTCCGAAGAAGCATACAAATTAATGACCTTCACCAGCTTTCTTGCATTTGAAGAAGAAATATTTCCCAACAGAACTTTAATATACACACCGTAAAACCCAGATTGCTTTTGTTGAAATGTGTTTGTTGCCAACCAATTCGTATAAGCCGATTTATTTATAATTTTTGGTTCTTCTTTTTTAATTATATTAACTGGAATAGAAAACTTAACAGCATTTAAATTAATCTCATACGTTTTATTTAAAATCGCGTTATGTTCTTCATCTACTAATTTTAAAAACTCCTCTACTCCAATTTTGTGAATTAAGTATTTAATTCGAGCTTTATGTCGGCTCACACGTTCTCCATACCTATCAAATACGCGAATAGTAGCCTCCACAAAAGGAATCATTTTATTCTCTGGTAAAAACTCATAAGCCGTTTGTGCTAAAAATGGTTGAGCTCCTAGGCCACCACCTATTAACACCTTAAATCCTCTTTCACCAACAGTATTCAATTTAGGAATAAATCCAATATCGTGAATATAAGTAACAGCCGTATCCTTTTCGTTATTTGAAAATGCAATTTTTATTTTACGACCTAATTCTTGTCCGAATGGTTTACGCAAAAAATAACTAAACAAGGCATATGCATAAGGCGATACATCAAAGAGTTCATGAGGATCAATTCCTGATTCAGGAGAGGCAGTAATGTTTCGTACAGTATTACCACAAGCTTCACGCAAGGTAATATCATCCTGTTCTAATTTAGCCCACAATTCAGGCGTTCTATCTAAACTAACATGATGAATTTGAATATCCTGACGAGTTGTTAAGTGTAAATTTCCATTCGAGTATTCATCACTAATATCTGCAATGCGCACTAACTGCTTAGTAGAAATTTTCCCAAAAGGTAATTTGATACGTATCATTTGAACACCTTGTTGTCGTTGACCATAAACACCACGCGCTAAACGAAGGCTACGAAATTTTTCGTCGTTAATTTCGCCGTTACGAAATGCTCTTATTTTTTCATCCAAATTAATGATATCTTTTTCTACTAAGACCTTGCCTGAATGAGTGACTAATTCTAATTCTGTTCTAAAACTTTGCATAATCCTTATTTTGTAGCGTTATATAATTTATACCATTCTTCATTACTTAACTTAATAGCATAAGCACTAGCTGCATTTTTAATACGTTTTTTATCAGTACTGCCAATAATTGGTAATGCGCCTAATTTATATAACCATGCTACGGCTACTTGTTCAATATTCACTGAATGTTTCTTCGCAATGTCAGTCAATACGTTCCTCACCTTAACCGCTTTAGCATCTTTTCCATTTAAGATACGACCTCCAGCTAAAGGAGCAAAAGCCATTGGTTTGCTATATTGTTCTTTAATAAAATCTAATCTTCCATCGTCAATGGCCGAACTTTGTAATAAATTCAATTCAATATGATTTGTGACAATAGGCTGTGGTAAATGGCTAGCTAACAAACGATGTTGAAACACATTAAAATTAGAAACACCAATATTTTTAATTTTGCCACTACGCAACAGTTTAATCAAGGCAGAGGCTGTTTCTTCAACGTTGTATAATGGATCATAATGTTCTAATAAAAAGATATCGATATAATCTGTCTTTAACCGTTTTAAAGAATCTTCCACACTTTTAGTTATATGCTCAGGACTCAAATCATAATACTCCCCTTTAACTCCTTTATCTGAAAATTGCCTGATACCAGCTTTTGTAGAAATGATAATATCTTCACGTTTAATAGAACTTGAAATAACTGCCTTTCCAAATAACTCTTCAATCTTTCCCTTATTATAGTTATTACTATGATCAAACGTATTTACTCCTAACTCTAAATTATAACGAATAATATCTTCGATCTTTTTTTGATTAGCCAAAGCTGCCGTATTCCAACGCCAAAATCCGTATATAGCCGCTGATACTTCTGGTCCTGTTTCACTTATAAATATTTTTTCCATGTTGTTTAATTTTTGTATATTTTTAAAATCTATTTTATAAAAAAAGCCCCACCATGCTAAACGGAGGGGCTAAATATTTAACAATATTCTTCCGTTAGCAACATCGGTGCATCATACAACAACACTTCTTATCCATCTTTAATATATTATTAGTTAACTGGTTTTTCATAATAGACTATAAATTAGGTTGTGGTGTTATTTTTAAATAAGGTTTTATTTTTGTAAATCTTTTCGGGAATTTCGCAGCGATATCTTCAGTTTTAATAGCAGGTATTACAACCACATCGTCTCCTTGTTTCCAATCGGCAGGAGTGGCAACGCTATAATTAGCCGTTAACTGAAGTGAATCAATAACCCTTAATATTTCCGTAAAGTTCCTTCCTGTAGAAGCAGGGTAAGTAATTAATAATTTCACTTTTTTATCAGGACCAATAATCACTACCGAACGCACTGTAAATTTATCAGATGCATTAGGATGAATGAAATCATATAGCTTTGATACCTCTAATGTTGGGTCGGCAATGATCGGATAATTAACGACTGTGTGTTGAGTTTCATTAATATCTTTTATCCAAAGCAGATGCGATTCTACAGGATCAACACTTAAAGCGATTACTTTAACGCCGCGCTTATCAAACTCTGGTTTAAATTTAGCCACACTGCCTAATTCCGTTGTACACACTGGCGTAAAATCCGCAGGATGACTGAATAAAACAGCCCAGCTATTGCCTAGCCATTGATGAAATTTAATTTGTCCTTCGCTCGACTCTGCTGTAAAGTCTGGTGCGATATCTCCTAATCTTATTGACATGTTTTTTATTTTTTATATGATTAATAATTAACTAATTCTTTTGTTGTCACATTCTCTTTAATGCTTGATTTTACTGTCACATCAGGGCGTGATACTTTCTCATCTACTAAAGAGATAAATAACTGATGTTTTAAAATATAATCACGGTTAGCGATTAAGTTTTTTAAATTTACTTTCCCTACTACATAGTGGTAATCTTTACCAGTATATTGTTCAGTGATCTCATCAAATACAATACGTTTTAAATCTTCTTCCGAAGTGTATCTCAAATAAGCTTCAATTAAGACATCGTTAGTAAATGTAGGCGCTTTCTTTTGAGCATATTTTTTAAACTCGTATTTATAGCCATGCGATAGTGCTGAAATATCTGATAATACGGCTGCTCCCGTTGGATAAGAACCTGCACCTCTTCCTTGCAAGAATTGTTCGCCTGAGAATTTACCTTCTACAATCACTCCATTAAATTCATTATCTACATTATACAAATGATTGTTTTCTTTAATGAAACGGGGAGCTACAAACACACTTACTTTATTATCTTCCAAACGCTGAATAATAGGTGTCAATTTAATTTTGTACCCTTTTTCGGATGCATACTTAATATCATTATCATGCAAGGTAGTAATACCAATATTCAATACATCTTCCGGTTTGATAATTAAACCAAAAGCATGCAACGCAATAATTATCGCTTTAAACTTTGCGTCATAACCCTCAACATCATTCGTTGGATCTGTTTCTGCAAATCCTTTATCCTGTGCTTGTTTTAAAGCATCATTGTATGATAATTTTTCGGCAATTGTTTTCGTTAAAATATAATTGGTTGTTCCATTAAAAATACCTGACACTTTTTCTAATTCTTCATTATCAAAATATTCTTCTAGAGAACGAATGATAGGGATACTGCCACAAGCGGATGCTTCGTATAATAATGACACGTTATTCTCTTGTTGTAGAAGATACAATTCTTCTAAATGCTCTGCTAATAATTTTTTATTAGCGGTTACTACGTGCTTCCCTTTTTTAAGAGCCTCACTCACAATGTTAAACGCTTCATTTGCGTCATCTATTAACTCAACAATCACATCAATTTCAGGGTTATTTAAAATTTCCCATTTATCGTAGGTTATTAACTCTGCTCCTACTGTACGCTCTTTGTTTTTATTTTTTACGGCTATCTTCACAATATCAGCTTTAAAGCCTGTACTGTTATTTAACACGTGATAAAGACCTTGTCCTACACATCCAAATCCGAATAATCCAATTTTTAATTTCTTGCTCATTGTTTTAGTTTTTAATGTTTGTAATTGATTCTAATTGTCACCATGAACGTGCTTCAGGGTCTCATGAGATGCTGAAACAAGTTCAGTATAACGCGATTTATAAAATTGTTTAATATGTTCTGTCAATTGTTTTGTTTCAATTAAGAAACCATCATGTCCGTATAACGAATCAATTTCATTATAAATAGCATTAGGAATATATTTAGCCAGCGCTTGTTGTTCGTTGACAGGAAACAATACATCCGATGTGACACCAATTACTAAAGTTGGAACGCTTATCTCATTCAAAACTGATTCCAAACTATACGCTCTTTCACGAGCTACATTATGCGAATCCATTGCCTCAGATAAACGCACATAAGAATAAGCATTGAACCGTTTCACTAATTTTTCTCCCTGATAACGCTGATAAGAAGAGGCTGCATGATTATTGATATTATTATGTCCGTTATTTTTTTGAGTATTGTTATACGTATTATAATTTCTGTAACTTAATAAAGCTATGCTACGCGCTGCTTGTAAACCTTTCTCTCCACCAGTAACTGTATTTCCAAAATACGTTCTATCTGCTTTAATTGCCAAACGTTGTGATTCGTTAAATGCAATTCCCCAAGGAGAATGCTGAGCGTTAGTAGCTATTAAAATTAAATTCTCTGTTACTTCAGGGAATTGTAAAATCCACTCTTGAGCAATTTGTCCGCCTTGCGAACCACCAATTAGCGTATGAATTTTATCTATACCTAAATGTTGCTTTAATACTTGCAGCGTATTAGCCATATCACGAATAGTGATTTGAGGAAAATAACTAAACCAAGGTTCATTGGTATCAGGGTTAATACTTAATGGCCCTGTAGTTCCATAACAAGAACCTAAATTATTAACGCATACAATAAAATAATCTTGCGGATTATATAAATCGTTTGTACCAAATAAACCCGACCACCAATCAAACACATCGCTATTAGCAGTTAAGGCGTGAGATACCCAAATCACATTGCTCTTATCTGCATTTAATGTCCCGTATGTGTGATAAGCAATTTCTAATTGAGGTAAGGATAAACCACTCTCTAAAGGAAATCTTTTTTTATATGTAAATGTTTTATGACTCATAATTTCTAATGGAATAAATGTTAGTTACTAAAAATAGATTCTGAAAAAACCAACTGTTTGTTTTCTCTGGAAGTTAAAATATTAACGTCGCTTACTAAACGAGTAGCGTGAGACGAACTGATGTAAGGGAATTGCACGCCACCTCTTTGAGCAAAGCCATAAGTAGCCTGTACAGTTAAATAATTGCGGTAATTAGATTCACCTATTAAATTAATGGAAGTAGTAATTTTTGTATGTGTATATTTATTTGAGTTCATGATGTTTTTGTTTTTAATGTTTTTTGAAATAAAAAAATTGAGATTGATGTAAATTCTTTAATAATAGAATACATCAAATTGCCTCGGATTTGCCAAGGTTAATTTTTCGAGAAGATTAAAACGAAAAATAGCTTAGCACATGCACCAACAGCACATACAACAAGCCATCATGAAAATGGTAATGAGGACAGAATTAACTACAGCATTTGCGTCTAGTTGCGCAACTTTTACTTTGTTTTTTGAATTTGTGTGTTTCATTTTCTTTTGTTTTTAATTTATTTACCTCCGTTTTTCATCAGAGTAGGAGTTAGCACCTGTTTTCCAATAACGCCATGGCGTTACTTTTAGTTGGTTGCTAGTGGGTCAGTGAGCCTATTCTCTCGCCACTTCTTAATAAATTAATTACACACATAAGGGGTAACTAATTCTGGCACAAATGTAAGTGATTTTATTTTATACTTCCTAATAAATTTTAAAATAATTTTAAAATCATTGATTTTATTGATAATTCGAGATATTTATTTTTCAATAAAAAACATGTAAAGCAACTAATTAAAGTAATTAACTTCATTATTCAAAGTGATTTATAGTTTATTACATTTATCATTCATTAAAAGATGTTGTTTTTAACTTAATTTTACATCCATTATCATTTCACAATCAACTAACATTTTTAAATATTAAATCATGACATTAACTAAAGGATATGCCGCAAAAAGTGCTGGAGAAGCATTAAGTAATTTTAATTTCCAAAGAAGAGACGTTGGTCCACATGATGTCCAATTCGATATATTATATTGTGGTGTTTGCCATTCCGATTTGCACCAAATTCGCAACGAATGGGGTGGCACTAATTTTCCAGTTGTACCTGGACATGAAATTGTAGGGCGTGTTACAAAAGTCGGTGCTTCTGTCACAAAATTCAAACAAGGTGATTTAGCAGGTGTTGGTTGCTTAGTAGACTCTTGTAGAGATTGTGATAATTGCAAAAAAGGTTTGGAACAGTTTTGTAGAAATGGTGCTACTAGCACATACAATAGTAAAGACAAGCATTTAGGAGGGGTTACTTATGGTGGTTATTCAAAACAAATTGTAGCTGATGAAGCTTTTGTATTAAAAATATCAAATAAATTACCCTTAGAAAAAGTAGCGCCGTTATTATGTGCTGGAATCACTACCTACTCTCCCCTAAGGCATTGGAAAGTAGGAAAAGGACATAAGGTTGCTGTTGTTGGCTTGGGTGGTTTAGGGCACATGGCTGTAAAATTTGCCTCATCATTTGGCGCTGAAGTAACCATGTTAAGCACTTCTCCTGATAAAGAAAAAGACGCTCGTAATTTAGGCGCACATCATTTTGCAAACACCAAAGATGCTTCACAAATAAAAGCATTAGCCAGTAAATTCGATTTCATCATCGATACTGTTTCTGCACAACATAATTACAACGATTACTTAGCGATGCTTAATACAGATGGCGTGATGATTTGTGTTGGTGCTCCTCCTACTCCATCTCAAATTA
>JANYGR010000119.1 GCA_025359355.1 Bacteroidota bacterium
AATGGTAGCAATACGTTTAGAGGCTTCAAAATCTTTAATAGAAACTACGGATTCAAATGTTCCTTTTTTTCCTAATGGATCTTCGTATACTTCAATAAAACCATTCACAACATCAATAGCACTTTTATTATCTTTTACCCAAGCAATATTATAATCATCAAAATCTTTTAATGAACCTGTTTTATAAAATTGAACTAATTTATCAATTGCAGATTTTTGTTCAGGATTTTCTGCCACAGTAGACGCTTTCTCTAACCAATACACAATTTTTTCAATGGCTTGCGTATACATCCCTCCTACTTTCCAAGTTTTTTCTTTTATCACACCGTTCTCTTTCACTAACTTAGAGTTTAAGCCAATCATGACAGGTGTTTTAGACGTTTTATCTGTAAGTTTTTCATAAAAAGCAATGGCTTCTTTTTGATTAACTCCTTCGTAAAAATTAACTGCCGAACTCGTAATTAAATCTTTACTAGCATCTAAGCTTACTTTTTTAGGGGCAATTTTTGGATCGTAAATAATTGGCAATAATCGCTCAATAAATGCTTCTTTAGTTTCTCCTTGATTTAAAGGCAATAAAGATGCATCGCAACTAGTAATTAAGTCTTTAAAATAAGATTGTGCGCATTCAGGGAAAAATTTCTCGCTACCATAATGATGGTGAATACCGCGACTAAACCAAACACGCTTAGCATATACTAAAAATTTATTGTATTCTTCTGAATTACCATTAGTGTGTTCATTCAACACAATGGCATCAATGGTTTTGCGAATCGTTAAATTGAATTTATAGTTTTGATCCCAGATAATATCTCGTCCGCATAATGCCGCTTCGGATAAATAATATAATAACTCTTTTTGTTGAAGAGATAATTGATCGAATCCAGGAATTTCATAACGTAAAACTCTCAGATCTGCGAACTGTTCGCTCACGTATTCAAATGGCTTAGAGGTATCACTCATAATAGTATCTTGATTAGTTTTAGTAACAGTACTGTTATAGTCGGACTGATTGGATTTGCAAGCACTTAATGCTAAGGTTGCCGTAATGGGGATGATAAAAAATTTAGAATTCATATAAAGCTTTTTTTTGCTACAAGAATAACTAATTTAATAAGCTTTTGCAAGTAGTTTCAGCTTTCTGTTTAATTAATTATATTTGTTTAGATGAGACTAAAACAACTTATATTATTTACACTATTTGTATTAAGTGAACTATCTAATGCTCAAAGTATAAAAAAGAATTTATTATCCGCTAACTCTTTACAATTTCATCATACAGTATATGTATATGGATACGAGCAACAAAAAAGCGAATTACTTTTCAAGTGTTATGCCTTTGATCAAGTGCTTCGCCTGAAAGACAGCATAGCCTACAACTTGGGGAAACACAATCCATCCGATTATTTAGAAACAGCCGTTGACACGCTACATGATGTCATTAATTTTTATTTTCAATTAGCCGACGAAAGGAATTTAGTGACGCTTTTACGATTAAACGATACATTAAACAAACTGTGCAACGCTTCTAATTACGATGCTAATCATATTAATTCCATAGCTGCTTTTAACGATGAAACGTATATCTACAAACAATCCTTATATGTCATTCGAACTCATCAGGACACTTCTGGCACTCAATTTTATTTGAATAAATACCAATTAAAATCTCTGCTAAAACCCTTTGAATACGACGATAAATGGCAATTCGCTTTCGAACGACAATACATACATCACGCCACGGTTGTGTATGCCGATAGTAATGATGTGATGGTGTGTGTAAACGTAAATGATGGTACTAAAAAAGGACAATGGATATTACGCATTAATGCCAATTCAGGCGAACTCATTAAAGGCACACGATTGGGCTCAAAAATAGATGCAAAAAATTATCTATACTCTAACTCTCTTTATGATTCTAAAACCAAGAGTATCGCGGTGATTGGTAGTATCTTCGAAAAAGAAATGATAGACTTTAAAAACAATCGTTCTAATTTTATCAACCTTTCAAAACGCCATCAGCTATTTTTAATTTGCATTGATAGCTTAGGTGAAGTCATTTCTAAAACAGAAAAATTAATGGCCTTGCCTTTACAAACCAATAACCAAACCTTCACTACGTCCTATCATTTAAAAATTCGGACATTCAAAAAAACCGACACAGGCTTTGATGTATGGGCAGATATGTATGAGCAGTCTCTACCAAATACCTTTGTTTACTATAGTTCTTGGCAAATTGACATTAAGCCTAATGAATTAGATTACGACATCACGCCTGCTCGTTTTTTTATTGCAACCAAAGCCATTCCTAAATTGATGAGTTACACCAAAGGTGATACGTATGGTAAATTTATCTTAGACAAGATTAGTGATTTTGATATGTTCGCCTACAAAAAACCATTAAATCCTGTTGTGATAAAGACGGCGATGGACGATTTAGGTAATTCTTTTTTTATACTTAAAAAAACGGATATCTTGCTTGGAACCAAAAGCTATAACTACGTGTTTGTTGGCAAAAAAGGATTGGAAAATAAAGTCCTATTAGATTGCGCCAAAGATCAAAAAGGAAACTTGTATTTTACTAAACCAGCTACTTATATTAGTTTTACTGATAACACAGAGCATACAACTTTTGAATTGAAGTTGAAAGAATTATAAATAAAACTATAACATGATTCGTGAACAATCTATTAACACAATAATTTAACGAATCAACAATTGTTATTTTATAATCTTTTCGTGTAAATATATCTACCCAATCTATAACCGTTAAAGTTAAAA
>JANYGR010000191.1 GCA_025359355.1 Bacteroidota bacterium
TATAATGCCTTATCCAAAGGTATTGCTGATATGTTGATTACCGATTTATCAAAAATAAAAGGCGTTACCATTGTAGAACGTGAGAAATTAGAAAAACTAATTCAAGAAATAAAATTAGGACAATCTAAATACTTTGACCCAACTACCGCACAAAAATTAGGAAAAGGCTTAGGTGCTCAAAATATACTAACTGGCTCTTTTTATATTTTAGATAACACCATTCGTATGGACGCACGCCTAATTGACGTACAAACAGGAGGAATTATTTTTGCAGAACAAGTGAGTGGTAATAAAAACAACTTTTTTGCTTTACATCAGCAGTTAGCCAATTTATTATCTAAAAAATTAAACATTCCGTATAGCCCCGATTTAAGTGGCTTATACAAAGCCTCAGATGAAGTGACACTAACGGAGGTTGTTAATTTTTCGAATGCTCTCGAATTGCAGGATGAAGGCTTGAATGGCGAAGCCAAACAATTATTAGAGAAAACAATTAAAACAAATCCTAAGTTTCATTTTGCACAAAACAAATTGGATGAAATTAAAGAATGGTTAAAAAAAGTAGAGCTTGAACGCGCAAAATTAATTGACGAAGAACTCAAAAATACCATCAATACGCTTGATCCATCCAATGAAAAATTTGGTACACAAATCAGTACCGTTTGGACAACCCTTTTAACCTCCTATAAATACAACCAATTACTGTCATTTAATAATTCATTACGGAAGATGAAATTGGATGAAAAGAAGAAAATATATGGAGATGCCTCACCCTTAACCTTGGGCGAGATGATGCTCTTTTATGATTGTACTGCCTTAAATACATTAAAAAAATATGAAGAAGTAATTAGCGCCTCTAAATTATTTATTACAAACTATCCTACGAGTATGTACTTTCAAAGTATTAAAATAAATTTAGAGCAAGCCATTAAAGAATTGGAACATCAGAGTAATGGCAAAAAAGGCATTGATACCAAGCTTTCTGCCGAATCGCTCGACGCATATATTAATTACCTGAATAAATTAGAGTGGAAATCTAACCTTCAATTTGTAAGTGAAAAAGAATATAAAAACTATTTGAATTTATACAAATCGCAAGTGTTAGACACTAAAAAAGAAACCCTTGATGCTTGGGACGAGAGCATGAAGTTTAATGAGTTCACCAATTTTTTTGATGTAGCATCGCAGTTTAACGATACAAAAACTATGGAAGACATTGTGTCTGTTTCCAAACAATTATTTACAGAAGCCGATGACCAGGATCGTGTTTTTAGTTTAGAGAATAAAGTAGAAGATTTTAAAACAAAAGCAACTAAAAATTCAGAAAAAATAAATGAGCTCGAAAACACTGCTAAAAAAGGATCTAAAGCGGATTTGGAAAAAGTAATCAAATGGCATTTTAGCAACGAACAGTATAATCGTCCCGATTTATTATTAGATATTTGTAACCGATACATTACTGATTTTAAGCCAAGTTCTGAAAGTGATCTAACAATCTGTTTAGATGCCTGGGATGGCTTAATTACAAACACAGCAAAATTAAAGGGCTTAGACGACGCTAAAAAATTGGTTGAAACCTTAAAGAGTAAAGCAGAGGATTTTAAAACCGTTAAAACTGATTATGATAAAACAGTAAGAGAAATTAATCAGGATGTCAAAAATTTACAAAATGATTTCACAAACTATCAAAAGAATGTAAAAAATAACGATCCTATGATTTCAGTACTTGAAAAATATGCTTCCATATATAAAGACAATCACCAATATACCGAAGAAGCCTATACCAGAAAGCAATTGATGAACTTATTTAAATTAGAACCTGATAAAGAACAACTACAATTATTTTTATTAGCGATGTGTTACTATAACCTTGGGTATTTTGATAACGTTCAGAAAACAGCAACTATTTTAAAAGATAAATATCCCACAAGTACCTATTCCGAATCGATTAGCTCTATCACGTCTTATATGCCCCAATAGTGTACTATGCAAACAACAAATTCTAATAATACAACAGCAAGTGACTTAAACGCCAGTGCTTGGAATAATAGGTATATTGATAGAGAAAAAGGTTTGCAATTGGCTTTGGAAGCAAAAGAATCTGCTTTTAAAAACAACCAATTATCAGATTATCATTTTGCGCAGCTTATCATTGCGCAATACTTTTTTTGGAAAACTAATGAAGGCGAACAGCTCATTACGGCGAATCAATCGTTGGCTTATTTTGAAAAAGAAAACACAGTCCTTGGAATTTCGAGAGCCAATGCAGTTTGCGCAGGTATGTATGATCAATACGGAGAGTATGAAAAAGCCATGCACCATGCGTTACAAGCAGTAAAAGCCAGTGAATTAATAAACGACGATAGTAATAAAGGAGATTGTTATACCTTACTCGGACAAATTTATTCGCGCATACATGATTATACTAATGCCATTGGTACTTTACAAATAGCCTTAGATCTTAGAAAAAAAATAAAAGAAGAAAAAGCTGTGGCATCTTCTTTAAACCTTATTGCGCGTAATTATGTATTAAGCAAACAATACATGGGGGCAAAAAAATATTACGAAGAAAGTTTATTATTACGCGAAACCATTGGTGATACAGCTGGAATTCCTTGGACTTACCTTGGACTTGCCAGTTTATATTCGGAACAAAAAGAATGGAAACAATCGTTAGAATTATACACTAAGGCCGAAGAAGCAAACAAACAAAAAGAAAAACAATTTGATTTATTGTGTTTATTAGGCAAAGGAAAAATCTATTTAAATCAAGCTAATACTGCTGAGAGTATACATTACTTAAACAAAGCTTTAGCTATCGCAAAATCGTTAAAGATTAGTTCCTTAGAATCCGAAGCACATCAATTATTAGCAGAAGCCTACGAAAGCGATGCTAATTTAGGTTTAGCGCTTGATCATTACAAAAAATACAATGCCTTAAAGCAAGACATTCTAAGCAACGAAAAAGTGAATATGCTAAAGAATCAGCAAATCGCTTTTTCTGTTGAACATGCCGAAAAGGAAGCAGAGATTCATCGTTTGAAGCATGTCGAATTAAAAAATGCCTTTGATCAAATTGCTCTACAACATCACGAACTGGAAGAAAAAAGCAAGGAAATTATTGATAGCATCACTTACGCTAAACGCATACAAGATGCTTATCTTCCCGAAAGGAAATTGTTTAACAACTTATTTGAAAATGCCTTTTTATTATTCAAACCAAAGGATATTGTAAGCGGTGATTTTTATTGGTACACTTCCGTAGATTCAGACACTCCCTCTCGCCTATTTGCTGCGGCTGATTGTACAGGACATGGCGTGCCAGGAGCTATTATGAGTGTGATTTGTTGTAATGCCTTAAACGAAGTGGTAACAAAAAAACACATACATCAACCTGATTTAATTTTAAATGAAGTTCGTAACATCGTTACCAAAGCCTTTAAACAGCAAGGAGAATCGACTCAAAAAGACGGAATGGATATTTCGTTAGTGCGTTTAATTCAAACAGGTAATAAAACAACATTACAATATGCTGGCGCCAATAACCCCTTATGGATTATTAGAAAAGGAAAGTTAGAACCAGAATCCGACAATAGTTACGCTAATGATACACACTACTTAATTGAAATTAAGGCCAACAAACAACCCATTGGCAATTACGAAAAAATGACACCGTTTACCTTACATGAATTAGACCTACAGGAAGGCGATGCATTATATTCTTTTACCGATGGCTTTGCCGATCAATTTGGGGGAAGTTTTGGAAAAAAATTAAAATCAAAATCGCTCAAAGAACTGCTTCTTTCCATACAACAAAATACCATGAGCGAACAACTCATCCTAGTTGATAAAGCCTACAAAGACTGGAAACGAGAGTACGAACAAATTGACGATGTGTGCATGATTGGTGTATCTATTTAATAGCTTTTACAGCTATTGATACCGTATTGATTAAGAAGATTATTTTCAAAAAATTAATTCATATAACATTCGTCATATTTATTTATGATTTTAATACGGCTATATTATTGTCAATTGTTTAACTCAGTGCTTAGTGGCGTTAATGGATATTCTGCGGAGCGGGCTTAAGTTTCTGCTGAGCTATTTTTTATAGCAATAAGAGAAATAATAAGTGATAAAAAATAGCATATCACAAAACTAATGACAGGAATAATAAAGAGTGAATAATTAAATAATTCTATTGGAACTGAAGTAAGTCTGTCAATTAATGGTACACAAAGAAGAATAAAAACACCGAGTTCTATTAGTATAATGCGTCTTGACTTTTTAAACCTTAATAAATAAAGTAACGACAGTAGTCCAGCAAAGCCTGCGATAGAAGTAATAGCTGTCTTAACTCCTTCTGAGCCATACATTGTAAAAAAGATAAAAAAGATAAACGGCAAAGCAATCATCTGTCCGTTCAACATTATAAAACAATACGACAAAATGGAAATGACCCTAAATATTGTTCTTATCTTAATGTTTTTCATTTTATGTCGTTGTCCTCTGTAATTAGTTATAACTTTACTTAGACTCACCCGTTCCGTTGCTTTTACAAAGCTCCGTAAGCTATCGCTGGCCTGTCGTTAGTAAACATATTATTAAAAATATTTTTTAAAAATCCAAAAAATCTATTCGTACTCTCCCTATTAAGGAATATTCATATACTTATGCGTTTGCAAAGAAACCATCCATTTAGGATTTTTCATTACATAATCTACAATCATTGGAACAATTTCGTCGCGTTTACTCCACTCGGGCTGTAGATATAAATGACAATTAGAATTTACTTTTTTTGCTTGTTCTTCGGCCCACAAAAAATCATGTTTATTAAATACTATAATTTTTAGTTCGTGAGCAAAAGCGTAATTCTCTTCTTTAGGCAACATTGTTTTTTTGGGAGATAAACAAATCCAATCCCAATTACCTGTTAATGGGTAAGCACCCGATGTTTCTATATACGTTTGAATATGTTGTTTTTTTAGCAACCCTGTCAAATACTCTAAATTATAAATTAACGGTTCACCGCCAGTAACCACAACTGCAGGAGTTTTACTGGCTAAAACATTTTCAATAATTTTTTCGGTGGGAGTTAATGGGTGCAAACTCGCATCCCAACTTTCTTTCACATCACACCAATGGCATCCCACATCACAACCTCCAACACGAATAAAATACGCTGCCTTGCCTGTATTATATCCTTCGCCTTGAATGGTATAAAACTCTTCCATCAATGGCAATACTTTACCATCATTTAATAAGAGTTGTTGTTCGGTGTCGAGGCTATGTAATTTGTAGTTCAATTTAAAAATTTTAAATGTTGAATGCTAAATTTTAAAGTTGAATAATTCAACATTTATAATTTAGCATTTATAATTCCTTAAAGACTCCAATACGTTAAATCTTTTATCTTACCTCTGTACATCCCTTTAATATCAACCAAAACGCCTTTAGCAGATAAAATAGATTTAAAATATTTTTCTTCCAATGTTTTGTATTCTTTATGATTAACAGCTACAATAACACCATCATAAGACTTACCTAATTTATTTAAACCAAAACCATATTCATGTTTCAATTCATCCGTATCAGCATGTGGATCAACAATCTCCACTTTTACACCAAATGATTTTAATTCCTTAACGATGTCTGCTACTTTACTATTACGAATGTCGCTCACGTCTTCTTTAAACGTAGCGCCCATAATTAATACCTTAGATTTAGAAATATTTTTGCCAGCAGCAATAATTCGTTTTACACAAGTTTTAGCTACATAAAAACCCATGCTATCATTAACATAACGTCCGCTATTGATTACACGTGCATGGTATCCTAATTCCTCTGCTTTGTATGTTAAATAGTAAGGATCAACACCGATGCAATGCCCGCCAACTAAGCCTGGAAAGAATTTCAAGAAATTCCATTTAGTACCTGCTGCTTCTAATACGTCGTAGGTATTGATACCTAAGCGAGAAAAGATGATTGATAATTCATTCATTAACGCAATATTTACATCACGCTGCGTATTTTCAATAATCTTAGCAGCTTCTGCTACCTTAATGCTTGCGGCACGATGCGTACCAGGCTCTACAATAATTTCGTATGTTTTTGCAATTTCTTCTAAACTTTCTTTATCGCAACCCGAAACTATTTTTAAAATTTTAGTAATGGTATGTTCCTTATCTCCTGGATTAATACGCTCTGGCGAATAACCAACTTTAAAATCTTTCACAAACTTCAATCCTGATTCACGCTCTAAAACGGGGATGCAATCCTCTTCTGTACAACCAGGATAAACTGTTGATTCATACACCACGTAATCTCCTTTTTTTAACACTTTACCTACCGTGGTAGATGCGCCAATTAAAGGTTTTAAGTCGGGCAAGTTGTGCTCGTCAATAGGCGTAGGAACAGCGATAATAAAGAATTTCGCTTTTTTTAAATCTTCTAATTTATGGGTAAATGTAATATCAGATTTTTCGAAATCTTTTTTAGTTAATTCGTTACTAGGATCAATGCCTTTATTCATCATTGCTACGCGCTTGTCGTTGATGTCAAATCCTATTACTTTAACTTTTTTAGCAAAAGCTAATGCAATTGGTAATCCAACGTATCCAAGTCCTATAACGGCTACAGTTGCTTTTTTATCAGTTATGTCTTTATAAATTCCCATAATTATGTGTGTTATTTAAAATTAATTATTTGTTTTTTGATTGAAGTCTTAAATGTACTGTATTAACCAATCTAATTATTTTTCAAAACATTCGCTGGTCTTAATTCGTAAATACGTTCAATGATATCAACTACTTTCAATCCTTCTAATGCATTAGTCGTAATTTTATTATTGCCTTTGATTGTATCAATCACGTTTTCGATGACGTTATGATGGTTATTAGCTGAACCCTTATAAGCCCCATAATCGTTAGCGGGATTGGTATCAGCTAAAACAGGCATCGTGTAATCTTTAATGTTACAAACATCAACCTGATCCATATACTGTCCGCCTACCTTAATACTTCCGTTACTCCCAACAATGGTTAACGATGATTCTAAATTTTTATCCCAAACAGCCGTAGAGTAATTAATACTTCCCATGCCTCCATTTACAAAATCAAAACTTACAAAACCGCTATCTTCAAAGGCTGTAGAGTGTTGATGATTGAAATCAGCAAACTTTGCTTGAATGTTTTTAATGTCTCCAAACAACCAATACATAATATCTATCCAATGAGAAAACTGAGTAAACAATGTTCCTCCATCTAGGTCTTGTGTGCCTTTCCAGCCACCGGCTTTGTAATAGCGTTCATCACGATTCCAATAACAGTTTAACTGTACCATGTAAATTTCCCCTAAGGTTTTCTTAGAAATCATTTCTTTTAACCAAACGCTAGGCGGAGAATAACGATTTTGCATCACACAAAAAACGGTTTTACTGTGAGATAAAGCCGTGTAAATAATTTTTTCGCAATCAGCTTTGCCTAGTGCCATAGGCTTTTCAACCACTACATTCATATTAGCATCTAAGGCTTTTAACGAATGTTGGGCGTGTAAGCCATTTGGTGTACATACATTGATAACCTCTAAATCAGGATGATTTTTAATTAACTCGTCAATTGAATTATAAAATTTTTCTTGTAAATTTTCTAATCCCAATTTCTCTTTTGGCATCACATCACATACTGCCACCAACTCGCAATCAGGGTTTCGTCTCACCATTTCAGCATGACGCTTTCCTATGTGTCCTTGCCCTATAACGGCAAATTTTATTTTTGTCATGTTATGAAATTCTTTTAATCGGGTAAATTATCTAAATCATTTAAATCTTTATTTCTACCACTCTGTTTCTTGTTTATTTTAAGATGGTTTAAATGTATAACTTTTAAAGGAATATTTTCTATCTCTGTATCAATCGCTTTGTCAAACACTTCTGTAAAGGTTAATCCTGTAATTTCTTTTAAAATGTCAATAGAAACAGGTGGTCGCCCAAATGAAAAAACATTCATGTTTAAATTATTTAAAAAATTGTCTTCAGTCATATCAAATAACGATAACCCGAAAATTTCAAAAGCTTTTTTTAAATTGGAATAATTTGGTTTTGAAACTTCAACAAATATATCTAAATCACCAGTTGTTCTTGGGAAACCATGATATATAACGCTATATCCCCCAACCAAAACATATTTTACTTTAGCTTTATTAATTGCAAGAATAAATTCTTGAAAGTCTTGATTAAAAATATTACCCATGTTTACGGCTAGAAAAAACAGTTTTATCCATTTTAGGATAATTATTTAATTCAAAATTATAAGCTACAGATTGTAGATAATTAAAGACTTCAACTAATTGTTCAAATGTGAAATTTTTATAATTATCAGCTTCTTTATTTTGGTTGCTAAAATTATACGATTTAAAGCTATTTCTATCTAATTTCATTGTATTCTTTTTACAACGTTATTCTTTAATTCATAAACCTGTCCGCTTTCTTTACAAGTAGCTAACCCTTGTTCGTTAAACGCTAGTTTATGTCCAAATTCGCTCATCCAGCCTGTTTGACGAGCCGGATTACCTATTACTAAAGCATAAGCCGGAACAGTTTTGGTTACCACGGCACCAGCACCAATAAAGGCATATTCGCCTATGTCATGACCACAAACAATAGTAGCATTTGCTCCAATACTCACGCCATTACCTACATGGGTTTTGGCGTATTCTGATTTGCGATTAACAGCGCTTCTTGGATTGATCACGTTTGTAAATACCATTGACGGCCCTAAAAAAACATCATCACCACAAATAACACCAGTATAAATGGATACATTATTTTGAACTTTCACGTTTTTACCTAACACCACATCTGGCGATACCACTACGTTTTGTCCTATATTACAGTTTTCGCCTAAAATACACTTGGGCATAATATGACTGAAATGCCATATTTTGGTGCCCTTTCCTATAACACAACCATCATCAATAATGGCAGAAGGATGGGCATAATATTCTTTTTCCATATAAAATTTTGAACTAACAAACTTAAGTATTTCCGTTGAAAGTACCCAATTTTTATGCTATTTGGATAAAAAAAGATAACATTGCCTAAGTTTATAAAATACAGTTTGAGTTTTCGATTAAACATAAAATATTATTTGGTTCATAGCCTTGGTTTCACTAACAAAGAAGCTATTCGAGCTATCGACATGCGTAAACTAAAAGTAAATGGAACTATTATTACTGAAAACATTGAATTTGACGAGACTTTGGATATTTTTTTAGATGATGTCTTACTAAAACCCAAAACACATTTCATGTATATTGCCCTGTATAAGCCTCGTGGCATTGAAACAACTAACAATGAAGGTATACCCAACAATTTAACAACCGTTTTTAAATTTGATATGCATTTGGGCTATGCCGGTCGTTTAGATAAGGAATCCGAAGGGCTACTATTGTTATCTAACGATGGAAAATACATTCAAAGTCTTTCAAGTCCGATAAAAGAAAAAGAAAAAGAATATGTGGTTACTGTCAACAAACCTATTACTCAAGCCTTTATTGAAGCCATGAGCGGAGGTTTAGATATTGTAATATGTCAAACCAAACCCTGCATCGTTAAACAATTATCAGAGTTTGAATTTAATATTATTTTAACTGAAGGAAAAAACAAACAAATTCGACGCATGTGCAAAAAGCTTGATTACTTAGTAGCTCGGCTAATTCGAGTAAGAATTGATACGATATCTTTAGATGGCTTACAAGCTGGGGAATATAGAGAATATACTGTTAATAAAGTATAATATCTAACCAAAGACTGCCTATCAATTCGTTGATTATCATTGCTTATTTACCCTATTTTTTTATATTTGCTTTGCAAAAAAAATGAGACGTCCATAAATGTCTAAAGTAAAATATAGATTCAATACCAAATCGCTGACTTATGAAAAAGCGAAAGTAACGTACAAGGAAATTATTCTGCGCGTGCTTTCCTATTTGGCTACTGGTACTGTATTTGCGGTTATTACCATTTTTTTAGCAAATAAATTTTTGCCCTCTCCCATTCAGAAAAAACAAAATCGTGAATTAGAAGTTGTTAAGTTACAATATGACCTTTTAAATAAAAAAATGAAACAGGTACAAACTGTTTTAAATGATTTACAAGACCGAGATGATAATATTTACCGTGTCATTTTTGAAGCGGATTCCATCCCCTCTTCCATTCGTAATGCGGGTTTTGGAGGAAGCGACCGATACAAAGATTTAGAAGGTTACAGCAATACTCAGTTGATGAAAGAAACGACTGAACGACTTGATAGAATTACCAAACAATTATACATACAATCCAAATCCTTTGATGAAGTGGTAAAAATGGCTAAGGGTAAAGAAAAATTAATTGCCTCCATCCCGGCTATTATGCCTTTAAATAACAAAAACTTAAAACACGCGCCAAGTGGCTATGGCTGGCGCACACATCCTATTTACAAAACACAAGAGTTTCATCCAGGCATGGATTTTACAGCAGAGCAAGGCACACCCATATATGCTACAGGTGATGGTGTTGTAGAAATTGCTGATGCCAATGCTCAAGGTTACGGCAATCATGTGGTGATAAATCATGGCTTTGGTTATCAAACTTTGTACGGGCACATGAGTAAGATTGCCACGACTCCAGGTAAAAAAGTAAAACGTGGCGATTTGATTGGTTACGTGGGAAGCACGGGCTTAAGTACTGGTCCGCATGTTCATTATGAAGTGATCAAAAATGGTGAAAAAGTAAATCCTATTAACTTCTATTACAACGATCTGTCTCCACAAGAATACCAATTGATGCTAGAGTTATCTACTAAATCTACTCAATCTTACGATTAAGTTTTTACTATTTTCTTTTTTAAGACCGTGTGTTATGCGTTGCTTTATTTTCGTCCTTCAATTTCCAAACTAACTGATGTCGCTAATTTAACATTCGGTTCTATTTTATACCCAAAAATAAAGTCGTTGCAGTCTGTTGAATTTACATTGAAATAAAATTTAGTCTTCTTTGCCAATTTCATTATTTTAAACGCTTTTGTGTCGATAACCAACTGCCCAGAAAAGTTTTTAGCAGAAATGTTTGCTATAAAATATTTATTTCCAGGTAAATAAAAACCTTTTTCAAAGTAGTCAAAACTATTCCCTTTAAATGCTCCATACCCAGCAGTTCCGCTTACAAGTTTCACTGTCGTGTCATTGTCTTTGTAATACAGACCAACGTCACCTTTCCTTGCTGTTGTAATTATGCTTTGCAGGTCAAAACTGTTACCTTGAAAATTGTCTTTGAACTTATTGTAATTAATAAAAACGCTGTCGACACTAATATTTGTTAATCTCAAACTGTCGTCTTGAAAGTGTTCAGATATTATTTTATTACTTAACAAGTCAACTTTTTTAAATGCCAAATCTCCTTTAGTAGTAGCAAATTCGTAATAAATATATTTTTCGTTTTGGCTTAATAAAAAGTCGCCATAAAGTTCCTCATCAAGGTCTATGAGCGGTTTGAAAGAATTGCCTCCGATAGAATACTTGTAAATACTTGATTTGTTTTTCTTGCTATAGTTTTTGTCCCAAACTCTGTCTTGAGATATTAAAAAGAAATCTGAATTTTTACTCCATTGAACTTCCGAGCTATTAAAGCGTCCCGATTTCTTGTCTTTTTCAACAGCAATTAAGTCCGTGCAGTCGTCAATTTTGAAGATTACTTTTCCATTACTGTCAATAAGTTTCATGTGGTTGTCAAAATAGATTAAAGCATGCTTGCTATTTGGGGAAATGAACGCCTCTTCAATTTCACCTTCCCAAATTGGTTTTCTTGAATAGTCAAGTTTTCCGTCTGCCGAATAGTATAAACTGTTGTCAACTTTGAAATAAAATGGCTTGGTTGATGAAAACTCAAAGATGCTTTCTTTAAGGTTTATCAACTCGGGTTCTCGGTTAAGGTCAGACTTAAAGAAAAATTTGTTAAGCAAAAAATTCGCAACGATAAGCATTGTGACAACTATTACGATTATTTTAAGCAGTTTCTTCAATGTGTTGTCGTTGTTGTCATAAAGTTACTTATAACGTTTTGCTGTTATAGGTTGCCAGCCGCACACAGTTTCATCCAGTTCACGTGTCCGCTTTATTTTTATTTAAAAGATACATAATAAAGAATATTACTGTTAGAACTAATGTCGGCAAGATTAAAAAACTACAAGTTACTGCAATTGCATAAGAAACCCCCATTGCTAAGCTTCCGTAGTGTCCGCCGATATTTGAAAATATTGCAACACCTAGCCCACAATAAGCCGTTAAAGCAATGTCGGTACAGAAAAATAAAAAACAATAACTTAAAATTGTCCGTAGATATCTTTTAATGAGTCTGAATAATAAAAACCACAAAAGTCCAAACGGTATGCATACAAGTAGTCCTGTAATTATATATGTAACTGTATTTGTGTCGGTCTGTGTCAATGTCCGGATTATTGTAGCGTCTTCTGAGTTTAATTTAAATTATCTGCGCCTCTTCCAACAAGGTCTTTATAATAACTGAGATCCATAAAAGCCCAAACAGCATAGCGAAAACACCAATAAATTTAAATTTGTGTCTGCGGTTTGTAATGAAAAGTATTAGCCCACAAATGAATAGCCCAGGTCCTGAAATAAATGTTTGAATATAAAAGTGTCCAGGAAACCAAGAAGCGTTTGCTAAATTTCCAGTGAGCTGTCGTACCTCATAAATAATAATTGGAGTCGCCAGCAACAGACAAATGACGTAAAGAAAAATTGATAATGTTCTGTATGGTAATTTGTCCGTTGTCATTTGAGTATTTTTGTCTTTCGGAATGTCGTCCGGCTGGTTACCTATAACGTTTTGCGAACAGGCTTCAGTTTTTTGCTAAGTCCAATTTACGCATTTGTGCAGTAACCCGCAAAAAATTGAGCCTGTTTGCGGTTAGCGGTTGGTCACCAAACTAGGAATCTGAATTATTTGCTGAGAAAACTGTCCGCATTACGCAGTCCCTTTGCTTTTTTGAAGTCTTTTTTTGCTTCTTCAATATTTCCCATTGCCTCATAAACTATACCTCTATTGTTGTATGCGTCGGCCGCGGCTGGGTTTAATTCTATGGCTTTTGTTAAATCCTGAATTGCCCCCTCATAGTCTTTTAGCTCATACTTTAGTGGACCACGATTATTATATGCACTGTAAAAGTTGGGATCGAGTTCTATTGCTTTATTAAAGTCCAGTAGTGCTTCATTATTTTTTTTTAATTTGTACTTTATGGCACCACGAATATTGTAGGCTTCCTGATAATTGGTGTCCATCTGAATTGCTCTTTCAGATTCAGCCAAGGCGCCAGCGATGTCATTGAGTTTGTATTTTGCTATAGCTCGATAAAAATACAATTCTGCAAATAGATCGATCTTCTCCGCCATATCATAATCAGCTAAAGCGTCTTTGTATTTTCCCATTTCGTATTTCGCAGCACCTCTTTTTGCAATTGGGTCTGAGTATTTAGGATCCATAGAAATTGCTTTATTGTAGTAAGGTATAGACTCAGAATGGTACCCCATGTCGCTTTTTGCTAATCCGAGCATATAATAAATTTTTGGGTTGTCCGGAATAAATTCGAGGGTTTTCTTGTAGTCGTTAATAGCGCCTTCATAGTCGGACAACTCATATTTAGCCAAAGCTCTGTTATAGTATGCATTACCTCTATTATCATTTTCTCCGCTTTTGATTGGCTTTAATGATATAGCTTTCGAATAGTCGGCAATAGCACCCTTAAAATCTTTGAGTTGTAGTTTGCAATCTGCGCGCCTTAAATAGGCAATCGCGTTGTTGCTGTCTAACTTTATGAAAAAAGTTTGATTTTTAATAAGCCCCCTTAGGTTTGAAAAATTTGAAGTGTCTTTGTTGTGCGAAAAATACTGTCCTAGAAAAGTTGTCGAATAAAAAAGAAGAAACAATAAAATTAAAAGTCTATTCATGTTTAAGTGTCTAAATGGTGACTTACCGCTAACTTACTTATATGAGGAGTTTTATTAGAGGAAGCGAACAAATATTGTGTTATTCCTCTAGTTTTTCTCATCTTATTGATTTTATAAATATATTCATTTTTCATAAACTATCAAATGGCGATTCTATTTTTAGTAAACTTTTATTACTTACATGGGTATATATTTCAGTTGTTGTACTCCTGCTATGCCCCAATATTTCCTGTATATAGCGCAACAGACAACTGAGCGGCTTGGCTTGCGTGATAAAAAAGTACTGTAGATTTCAAGTTATTATTCAGCAGTCTTGACTTTTGGCTACCCACTTACCCGCTCAATTATACACTGTACAATTGCCGTGTGTTAAGACAAAGAAAATAAAAATAAAGAAAATAAGTATTTGGACTTTGCCCTTCGTCCTTGCGAGGAGCTTTTCACCGACGAAGCAATCATCTAACGGTGACATTTGTTACATTAGAATCTTGTAGTAACTATCCTATATAGAAGTTTAATTTTCAAAAAAAGAAATAGTTTGTTGTATCACTGTATTGGCCTGTTCAGGATAATCAGC
>JANYGR010000196.1 GCA_025359355.1 Bacteroidota bacterium
GTCATCTTCGTAAGAAGTTACAGAATTAATGGAAAGTGATTTTTCTACTTGTAAATAGTATTTAAAATCAATAATATTTTTTTTCCAGAGACTCAATTTTTTGTAATTTTAAACAAATATAAAAACCAATAACGTGTTAAAGATAGCAATAATCAATGGGCCAAATTTGAATCTTTTAGGGATCAGAGAAAAAGAAATTTATGGTTCTCAATCATTTGAAGATTATTTTAAAACTTTACAACAAAAATTCAAGACCATTGAATTAGCCTATTACCAAAGCAATGTAGAAGGAGAGCTAATAAATAAACTTCATGAAATTGGCTTTACTTACGATGCTATCATTTTAAATGCAGGAGCTTATACGCATACATCTATTGCCATTGCTGATGCCGTTGCAGGAATTAAAACACCTGTTATAGAAGTGCATATCAGTAATATTTTTGCAAGAGAAGACTACAGGCATGTTTCTTATTTAGGAAAACATTGTAAAGGAAGTATTAGTGGTTTTGGCTTAAATGGTTATGAATTAGCAATGATGAGCCTTGTTTATAATAGAACTGCTTAAAGGCTGGTCAATATTTCAATAGTATACTTATTAAAAATCAATTATTTAAAATAGCTTAAAGTTTGTTTTTCTTGTTTCATCTGTTTATCAAAAGTAAATTGAGTTATTGTCACATCTATCATTTCACCACATTTTTGTCTTAGACTTTAAACAACTTCAATATTAAATAAATTAAAAAAAACTGTGCTAAAAATCCCTTTAACGGTAGCGCTAATTATAAATTAAATGGCTAATATTGAAAACTAATAAATTTAATCATTAAGTCAAAATACTGAAATTGTTTAAAGTTGTTTGTTTAGAAAGATCAAACACTATTCAATAATTAAACAAAATAAACACATGATTTATTTAAAAAACAAGACTCTTAAATTCATTTTACTAATTTTATTTATAGTTTTCAACTATTCAATAGTAAATGCTCAGTGTAATTTATTGTGTAATACAGATTTTGAAAATAATCAAATTGCGGGAACAACAGTAACTATTCAAGATGCTAGTTTTATCCCATGCTGGGAAACAACTGCTCCTGATAATAATATAGAAGTTTGGGCTAATGGATTTAATGGTGTCCCTTCTTATTCTGGTAATCAATTTATTGAATTAAATGCGTTTTATGTATCAACATTATATCAAAATTTTTCCGTAGCACCTAGCACATCAATAACTGTTTCATTTGCACATAGAGGTAGGGCTGGCGTAGACACGATGAGTGTTGAAGTTGGCCCTGTTGGTGGCCCTTATACTGTTTTAGGCACATATGGTGACGGAAATACAGCATGGGGTTATTATACTGTTGGATATGTAATTCCTTTAGGCCTAGGAAGTAATTATACGTTACGTTTTAATTCCATTTATGCAACAGGTGGAAATCAAGCTATTGGAAATTTTTTAGATGCGATCTCTGTAAATTTACCTTCTACATCTGTGTTAAGTTTTGTTACTAATTCAGTCTCTTGCTTCTCTGGTAATGATGGCAGTGCGCAAGTTAATGTGACTGGCGGATCTTCGCCTTTTACTTATTCATGGAATCCGACAGGAGCAACTGCGTCAAGCATAAGTAATATAACTGCAGGGACTTATAGTGTATATGTCACGGAATCTAATGGTTGTAAAAAAACAGGGACTGTCTCAATCGCTCAAGGGAATCCTTTAAATTTTACATTCACTCCTCAAAATACAACTTGTTTTGGTATTAATGATGGTAGTGTAACTGCAAATGTTACAGGAGGCACTGCCCCATATACTTATACATGGCTACCTTCTGGTGGGAACGCATCATCTTCATCTGGGCTATCTCCTGCTACATATACTC
Organism: Bacteroidota bacterium; assembly: GCA_025359355.1. Taxonomy (GTDB): domain Bacteria; phylum Bacteroidota; class Bacteroidia; order B-17B0; family Aurantibacillaceae; genus UBA4416. Next base: position 1,878 of record JANYGR010000196.1, read on the forward strand.
TTCAAACCATGAGCGCTAATGGTTGCATAGGTACAAAAACAGTTGTAATCGCTTCAGGAAATCCTTTAAATTTCACAATCACTCCTCAAAATACAACTTGTTTTGGTACAAATGATGGAAGTGTAACTGCAAATGTTACAGGAGGCACTGCCCCATATACTTATACATGGCTACCTTCTGGCGGGAACGCATCATCTTCATCTGGGCTATCTCCTACTACATATACTCTTCAAACCATGAGCGCTAATGGTTGCATAGGCACAAAAACAGTTGTAATCGCTTCAGGAAATCCTTTAAATATTACAGTCACTGCTCAAAACACAACTTGTTTTGGTGCAAATGATGGAAGTGTAACCGCAAATGTTACAGGAGGCACTGCTCCGTATACCTATACTTGGTTGCCTTCTGGCGGGAACGCATCATCAGCGAATGGGCTATCTGCTGGTAATTACTCTGTATTTATTAATTCATCAACTGGTTGTTCTGCAACTGTAACATTAAATATTAATACTGAAACCTCATTTTCATTATCATATATTCACTTTTTAGATTGTAATAGAATATATGATGGCAATATAGTTATTCCTAATGGAGGATTAGCCCCTTACACATATACTTGGTTACCAACGGGTGGTAATTATAGTAATGGACATATTACAACTGCTGGTCATTATACAGTTGTTGTGAAAGACGCTAACAATTGTGAAGTTCAAAAGGAAATTGATGCCACAGTATTTATAAATAATAACTTGTCAAATATCCCAAATGTTTTTACACCAAATAAAGATGGTATTAATGATGAATTTGATTTATCAAACTTAGAATTATGTGATGTCTATTTATTAACAGTATATGATAGATGGGGAGTAAAGCTATTTTTCACTTCAGATATAAAAAATAAAAATTGGGATGGAAAAGCATTAAATGGAGATTATGTCCCTGATGGTATATATTTTTACATTTTAGAAAATTCATCCAAAAAATATAACGGAACAGTTACATTATTTCGATAAAATGAACTTTATTATTTCGATTGTCTCTTAAATAATTTATCTTTATCACTTCTAAAAAAGAGACTTATGTTCAATAGCTGGCTACCCATAACCCGAATAAAAATATTTTTTGCTCAGGTACTTTATAAAATTGTAACCTTATTTGTTGGAAAACAAAAACGAGTAATAATACGCGACGGCGTTCATTATGAAATTGATTTAGCTGAAGGTATTGAATTATCATTATACCTATTCGGGAGTTTTCAAAAACATATAACCTCAAATAAATTTTTAGAAATAAAAAAAGATTTTACTATTATCGACATTGGGGCTAACGTAGGTTTAATGACTTTACAATTTTCTAAATTAGTACCTAACGGTAAAGTATATTCGTTTGAGCCCACATTTTATGCATTAGAAAGATTAAAAAAGAATTTATCTCTAAACGAAAATTTATCAAAAAATGTAGAAGTTATTAATTCTTTTGTTTCTGAAAAAAGCTCCGATAATCCTGAAATCATTGCCTTTTCAAGTTGGAAAGTAAATGGAGAACGAGGTGATAATGACCACCCAGTGCATTTAGGAACGCCAAAAGGCACAGAGGGAGTTAAATCAATTTCTTTAGACGATTTTGTGGTTCAAAAAAAATTAGACAAAATCGATTTCATTAAAATTGATACCGATGGTCATGAATATGAAGTATTTAAAGGTGCTAAAATCGCTATTCAAAAATACAGGCCTAAAATTATTTTCGAAATTGGATTATATGTAATGGATGAAAAAAATATCTCATTTGAATATTACTACAATTATTTTAAAGAATTAAATTATACATTGTACGATACCCAATCTAATTATGAAATAACCATGAATAATTATGAGAAGCACATTCCTAAAAATGGATCAACAGATTTAATTGCTATTCCTTTGTAATTAAAACATTAAAACTAAACTCAAAAGGTTTATCTACATTTTCAACAATATATTCTCTTGATATTTTTTTATGAGGTTTTTCATCAATCATATAAAAATGATATTGTAATTCATGAAAGAAATCAAAAAACTCAACTGCTGTTGTCCCTGCTCGTTTGAAGCCGTGAGGCCAGTATTCAGCAATAATTTTCAAATTATTTGAGGTTGATAATAAGTGTTTCATTCCCTTAAATGCGGTTAATTCATATCCTTGAATATCAATTTTGATAACTGAAATGTTTTTAATTTCATTTGATCTTATTAATTCATCAATAGAAACTGCTGCAATTTCTTCAACACTATCATAATTATTTACAGGATAGGTGCGATGATCTACATTTAACAATTTAGATCTATATACTTTTAATACTTGTTCTTTATCAGAAACCGCATTATTAAATAATATAATATTAGGAATACCTTTTGTGTTTTTTTTGAGATGTTTGAAATTTAATTTATCAGGCTCAAAACAATAAACAGTTCCTGCTTTTCCAGTTAAAGAGCTTAATATTTTGGCATAAAACCCAATATTAGAGCCTATATCCAAAATATTATCTCCAGGTTTAATAATTTTTTTTAATATATCAATTTCAGTTTTATCATTTTTATTTTTAAACTTTGAATAAGAAATATTATATATAGGAAAGCAATATTTATATAAAAAATTGCCTATAGATATTTTTGTGTAATTAAAATCCATTTTAATAATTTATTTGATAGACCTCTGCTGTTTCTGATTCCCCAATGGATTTTACTAACTTTAACTTTTGAGGATATTTTTGTGCAATTGGAGCTACAATATTATGGATTGTGTTAATAACATCACCAGTGTTTTGTTTAGGATTAATTCGTAAACTAGCTATTAAAATATGTGTAACATGATTTCGTTTAAATATAGCTAAAGCTGAATCAGGATTAGATTGTTGTGTTTGAGGGTCTTTTCCAATAACTGAATAAATAGGATAAAAATGTTTGCCATTTGCATATACAAAACTCATGGGTGCTTTTCGGCAAGCTACTAAACTTTCTTTAGGCAAACTATCAGCACACCACCGACTAATTTGCAAATAATTTTTCCAATCAGGTGTATAACCGTAATATATATCTCCTTTTAAATTTTTAGTTACAATGGGGATATTTGCTAAAGCTCTCTTAGAAGAAGAAATTACCATTGACCCCACAACAAAACAAATGAGAGCAATAATAATCTTTTGATTAAACCTACTTTTAGATAAAATAATATAAAAACCATAAAAAACGCCTAATAAAAGTGCTGGCATATGAACCATAATAAATCGAGGTTGATCCCATCTAGCTTGTAAAACAAAAAAAGTACCAAAACAAATTGTTCCTGCAAATAGAACCATAAAAGTAATAAGTTCATTATTATTTTTAACAGCATAGTATAAACCTATACATACTGAACAAATAACAATAAAGGCTAATAAACTATAAACATTTGTACTATCCTCATTCATAAAGCCTAGTAACTGAAAAAAACGTTTAGATAAATACAAATCGCAATTATCAAAAAAACGTCCAAAAAAACCCGCTACATCTTCTGTTCCTTGACTCGCATCATAAGGATCTTTATTTAGTAAAATACCCATTTGAGATTGATATTGTATAGCAGATTTCCCCCAAATCATATTCTTAATAAATTCATATAACAACTTAAAAATAGCAAAGGAAAATAATACAAACGCAGCTTTTTTATAGGCTTTTTTAAGGATGTAAAATAATATAATTGCAACAATACCAAACACTAAGATGTTTTTAGCTAACGTTAAAATCATCATTAAGAAACCCAATAACATCCACTTTTTCCAATCTTTTTTCAGATCAGTACCTATAGGATTTTCGCCAAAATTAAATTTAGAAAAATAATACAAAAAGATTGATTGTATGAGTAAGTAAAATGGTTCTGAAAATGTTTGACTAGCAAAGTAAAGCACTAAATAATTTATACAAATAAATGAAAAAGCCAATAGTTTTAATATTTCCGGCACTTTTTTATCTATTGCTTTATAAAAAATAGTCGCTCCTAATCCAAAAAATAAAATAGAGAATAATTTAAACACTATCAAATTAGTTCCAAAAATAAGCGTCAATATAGCCAAAAACATAGGATACATAGGCGCGTTAGACGTATAATAATAATTTGGAAATTCATGGACATATTTGTAACCCGCTTCAATATATAAAGCATCATCATGAGCCTCACTAATCCGTGCATTAAAACTTAAAAGCGCTAAGAAAATACCTAATGATAATATAAACCAAAAAATAGGAACTTTTTTTTGTTCTAATTTTGTATTTAACTTATCATAATAACTTTTTTCTTTAACTTGTTGTGTTGTGGTTTTTGCCATAATAAAAAATGAATTCGATATGTTTAATATTTTATTCAATTAGATTTTTTCGACTAGGGAGTCTTTCGTGAGTAACAAATCATTAATTAATTTAATCACAAATTCTAATTGTTCTTCTTTCGATATATCTGTATTATCAAGTACGACTGCATCTTCCGCTTGCAATAAAGGGCTTTCTTTACGTGTAGAATCATCGTGATCCCGTTTTTCTAAATTATGTTTTACATCAGCAAAGGTATGATACTCTCCTTTACTACTTAATTCATCTAACCTTCTTTGTGTTCGCACATCGTTATCTGCTGTCATAAATAACTTTAATTCGGCATCAGGGAAAACATGTGTGCCAATATCTCTTCCGTCCATAATAACACCTTTGTCTTTACCCATTTGTCGTTGCAAAACAACCATCTTTTCTCTCACTTCTTTAATGGAGCTAATTGCACTGACGTGATTAGCAACTTCCATCATACGGATCTCTTTCTCTACATGCTCATTGTTTAAAAGAACTTCCGATGTTTTAGTAAGCGTATTATATACAAATGAAACTTGAATGTTTTTTAATTCTGATAACAATTTTGGTAAATCAATAATAGAATCACTGATAATATTATTTCGTAAACAGTAGAGCGTAACAGCTCTGTACATAGCGCCTGTATCAATATAATTATAATGTAATTTTTGGGCTAAAGCCTTAGCTAAAGTGCTTTTTCCGCATGAAGAATATCCATCTATGGCAACCGTAATTTTAGACATAACAGGGTAAATGTACTAAATTACTTACTGTGTTCAAAAGGAATTTTAAACAGAAATGAATACTGGTTTTCTTGTATAAAATTAAAACGAATAACCCAAATTCATTGAGAGATAGAATGTAGCAGCTTGATTAGATATATTTTGGACATAATCTATTTTCTGATATTCTAACGGATCGTTCTTTAAATAATCATTATAATATCTCCCAATAGCAACATTTGTAGAATAACTAAATCTATATCTAGTTTTTCCTACAAATCCGAAATTTAAAAAATGATAATACTTATTGATAGTAAATAAATGATGGCTATAACCTCCTTCAAATTGAGCTACTCTGAATAAAATACCAACGTAGACGAAAGATTTTTGTTTTGTGAAAAAATTATAATTAGCCCCTAAATTAAAATCAATATTTTTATGTGACAAGATATAATTACTATTATGTTCTTGCAAAATTCCATTACTAATTACTGGCGATTTATTTTTCCTACCAATAGCTAATTCAGTAGAAACACTCATGTGAAGTTTACTAATAACTCTGAAATAATTTAATCCAATGGCGTCATCTATAAGTTGTATTGGATTAAATAAAATAATATTTTTATGAGAATAATTGATACTATCTCTTTTTCTTATATCTTTTTTATTCGAAATTTCTTGAGATTTATCCTCTTCGATTTTCTTGTATATAATCTTAACGCTATCCTTGAAGAATATAACATTTCGAGCATAAGTTGTCAAAACATTTAATAGAATTAAAAATAATATAGTGTGTTTAAACTTCATTTAAATATTAATAAGCCAAAGCAGGGCCTAACCAGCGCTCAATCTCTTCAAATTTCATATTTTTACGTTTAGCATAGTCTTCCACTTGCTCTTTATTAATTTTCCCTAAACCAAAATAATGAGATTGAGGGTGTGCAAAGTACAAACCGCTAACAGCAGCCGTTGGAACCATAGCCAAACTTTCAGTTAAAATAATTCCTGTATTTTTTTCCACATCTAATAATTTCCAAATCGTATTTTTCTCAGTATGGTCTGGTTGAGCAGGATAGCCTGGTGCTGGACGAATACCATCATATTCTTCTTTTATAAGATCTTCGTTTTTTAAATTTTCGTTTTTAGCGTAGCCCCAAATTTCTGTACGAACTTTTTTATGCATAAATTCAGCAAAAGCTTCTGCAAGTCTATCGGCTAAAGCCTTTAGCATAATAGCACTGTAATCATCATGATCTGCTTCAAAACGAGCCACATGAACGTCAATACCATTACCCGTTGTTAAGGCAAATGAACCAATATAATCTTGTTTACCTTTTGGAGAAATAAAATCA
>JANYGR010000206.1 GCA_025359355.1 Bacteroidota bacterium
TAGATTACTGGTAATGCATTGCTACCATGCAGGATCAGGTAATGTGAAAAAAGCGCTCTTTAGTTTTATGCCAACAAAAGGCGATATGAATTTAATTTACACCTTGTGGCATACTGAAACTAAACATTTTAAAACGGCTTCGCAAAACTACTCTCAATTAGTGTTGGCGGCTATGTTGGAGGTTCATGAGAAATACAAATTAGCTCCAAATAAATTATTATTCACTAATAAATAAGCATAGGGTATTTTTAATACTTTCAAGGAATCTCATCATGTTGTCTTGAACTGTTTTTGATAAAGCATCCTATACTTATAAAAATAATAGCATATTCTTTTTATTAGAGAGAATTCTTTTTCATAGCAAAACTCAATATATTAAAAAAAAGCGCTTGTGTAATTATAATTACACAAGCGCTTTTTAATACAAACTAATACCTACAAATTTTATTTTTTCATTGGAGTCATTTCTGCATGAAATGTTACTTGAATTACTTCTGCAATTTTTTCAACGTATAAAGATGGTACTTTAATTTTATAGTCAGCCACCTTAACATCAAACTTAGAATCCATGGTAATTACTCCTCCTTTTATTACCAAAGTACCTGTTATAGTACGAGGTAATTCAACGCCATGCATTGATAATTTACCTGCTATTGAAACATTATACGTTCCATCTTTAGCATAATCAATTTTTTCAGCCACTATACCATCAAATTTAGCGTAAGGATATTTTTCGCTTTCTACATAATTTTCATTGTAATGCTCTTGCATAAATGCCGATTTAAAAACAAAAGCCGTGTGTTGTGTTTGTACAACAAAATGCCCGTCCTTAGAATTGAATACGGGCTTAGTCACTTTATTTTCAGCGTCGATGTTTTCCATTTTTGTTTCACTAAAAAACTTAATGCTACATTTTTCTCCAACATAAATTTGAGCGTTTGCGTTTATGCCTAAGGCAACTAAACAGATCAGAGTGATTTTTTTCATGAGATTTAATTATTATTTATATTATGTGCAATTATTATTCCGCTTTGTGTTTTCCTTGTAAGCTAAATACACGAGAGATGTTGAAGCCTAAGCGTACTCCAAAATTTTGCCAAGTGGTATTGGTATACATATAAAACTGATCTTCCGTTAAACCAAAAGAATTAGTTAAATGGATTTGAAACACATGTCCGCCAGTTTCTAAATCATAGCCTACACCAAAGCTATCATAGTATTTATCTGCACTGTATTTATTCATGCGGTGAGCGTATTCCAATGTAATAGCTTGACGTTTCGCGAATTTGAATCGCGTTACTGCACCAAGAATAAAACAATCATTTTTATCAGTAATTTTATCTACCATATTAAAATGTACCATAGCGCCTGTTAATTGGAATGAAAAGCGAGAACTAAATTTACGTGCAATCATAATTTGATTACAATATGATAATCTATCAGGGATAGTTTGGTATTTATTAACTCCATCAATCAACACATTTTGCATAAACGTATGATAAACACTGCTAAACAATGTCACGCTTATAGGCATACCACCACCTTTAGTGGTTTGCTTTAATAAACGTAGTTTTAAAAAACCATCAACAATTTTTTTGCCCGAAGTACGACCAATACCAAACATTAAACGGCTTCCATGAGTATACTCTAATGCTAAACGAATATTAGCGCCACCATCGACTCCCCAAGCGTTATAGGCACCACTATTAAAATCTCCAAAACGATGAGATATTCTAAAGTCAAGACTTCTTTTACTTAATACTTCAACCGTATGAAAATTGATCAAACGAGTTGTTTTAAAAGTAGCCGTTACATATTCTTTTTTAGGTTTTTCGGCAACCATATTTAATAAATCATCGCCTGTTTGAGCAAAGAATGCTGAAGAACCGCTAATGATAAATGAAAGAGATAATATAATTTTTTTCATACTATTTTTAGTTATTTAAGGCGCCAGCAGCAACCCATTTTTTTATTTTTGTAATATCACAATCCGAAATTTTTGTAGTTGCTCCTTGCGGCATTTGTTGCGCATTTCCATCCCAAATAACACAACTAACCAATTTACCTGATGTTGCATCCGTGTTTACTCCTACCCAGGTAGTCATATCATGTCCACCACCAACATTATTATGGCATTGATTAGTACAAGCTGCATTAAGTACAGGAACTATTTGTGCTGAATAACTCATAACACCTGCACTATCACAATTACTAATTGTAACGGCGCTTTCCGGATGTAATTCTTTAAAATTATCGTAATAACAACTTGTAGAAAATACAGTTGCTAAGGCAAGAACGGTGAGATTTATTTTGTTCATTTTCTATTTAATTTATGTAAAACTAATTGTAATGTGCTCCTTGCCCAATCCAAATATATATAAGTTGAATTTGTTTTTCGGTTAATAAACTATAGGGTGGTTTTGGCATCACTCGCTCTTCATCAAGAGATTTTACCGTAAGATACAATCTGCTACCTTGAGGTTTACCTGGACTTACTTTACAATATTTCATAACATCTTCAAAAGTATGAAGTTGGAACTCTCTTGAAGCAGAATCTCCATGGCAACCACTAAACGTACAATTACCGCTGATAATAGGGGCGATATCGGTCTTGTAATATACTGTTGGAAGCGAGTTGAAGTCTGGTTCGTGTTTACAAGATAAAGCTAAACAACTAATTGCCAAAATTGTTATACTTAATTTTAATTTTTTAGTCATAACTGAAAATTTATTTTTTAGTAAAATAACGATGTAAATATATAATAAAAGTCTGAAGCAACACTGAACTAAAGGAGCAAAAACTGTAAAAGGTTAAATTACAGAATTATTACAAATATGCTCCGTAAAATTTAATACATTTGAATAATAAATTACTGCCTGATTAAGCTGTATTGAAGACCATTTATGACTCACGTATTAATAGTAGAAGACGAAGTTAATTTAGCTAAAGAAATTTCGAACTACTTGATAGATTTTAACTATAAATGCACTATTGCGCATACTTACAATAACGCCCTAAAAATTCTTGCAGAAAACGAATTTACCATCCTATTACTTGACTTAAAACTACCTGATGGAAACGGCTTGCAATTGATTCAATATTTAAAAAAGAAAAAAATAACAAGTGGTATCATTGTATTATCTGCTAATGATGAATTAGATATGCGCATTCAGGCTTTAGATGCTGGAGCTGATGATTTTTTAACGAAACCATTTCATTTATCGGAATTAAACGCTCGCTTAAAATCTTTGATTAGACGTAATTTTCATAAGGGTAATACAGAAATAGCATATAATGAAATTAAAATTGACATAGATAAAAAGCAAGTATTAATTAACGATATAGAATTAGTATTAACTGCTAAGGAGTTTAAATTGCTACTCTATTTTATTTCAAACACAGGAAAGGTTATTACAAAAGAAGCTATAGGATACAGTATTTGGCGAAGTAATTCTGACATGGATGTTTCTAACGAAATAATTTATACTCATGTAAAAAATTTACGAAAAAAATTAATTGTGGCTGGTTGTAAAGACTATATCAAATCTATTTATGGCGTTGGTTATAAGTTTGATGATTAATTCAAATTAAAATGAAATTAGTATATAAGACTATACTTATAAATACAATTGTTTCTATCTCTATATTATTTATAGGAGAGTGGTCGCTTTATATCTTTTTAAGACAAAAAATTGAGAAAGAGACAAAAGAACATCTTGAAAAAGAATGCCATTATGTAAAAGAAGAACTTGAGGAAGGAACCAATATTTATGCATTTGGAAATAATGTGGGTGACGATGTTGAAATAGAAGAAATAAATACACTGAAATATAATCAGCCATTGATTGATGATGTTGTTTTAAAGGAGGAATATGAAGAGGATGAAAAAGAGGCTGAAATGTTTACTTCTAAAAGAATTGTTTTTGATGTTATTCAAAAAGAAAAAATGTATCGCGTTTCCATTTACAAAACAACAGATGACGAGGAGGATATAACAAAAAACTTATTTGTAATACTTGTCTTATCAGGCATATTGATGTTGTTAGTTTTAGTAACCGCTAATGTATTTGTGTACAACAAATTGTTTTCTCCAGTTTATAAATTGATTCAAGAAATAAAAAAATTTTCTATACAAAAACAATTAAAAATAATTCCACCTACCACCACCACCAAAGAATTTGCTGAGTTGGGAAATATTATAAGTTCAATGTCTAAAAAAAATATTGAAGATTATGTATTAATGAAAGAATTTACTGAAAATATGGCGCATGAAATACAAACGCCTATTGCTGTTATTAGCAGTAAAATAGAACAATGTATGCAAGACAAACATTTAACCGAAACTCAATCTCAGTTATTAGGGGATGCCAACAAAGCGCTAAATAAATTATTTAATTTAAATAAAGGTTTATCGCTATTAAGTAAATTAGATAATAAGCAATACACGTCTAATCAACCAATTAAAATTAACGCTTTAATAAAAGAACGATTAAGTTATTTTTCTGATTTTATTGAAGATAAAAACATCGCAGTTTCTGAAAATTATAATAGCGACATTACAGTCAATATGGATGTTTCACTGGCTGAAACATTATTAGATAATATTTTTAAAAACGCCATTAAACATAATTTCGAAAATGGAAAAATTTCAATTGTAACAGAACCAAACGCCATTATCATTTCAAACACAGGAGATGAACCTACTGTTACAATAGAACAATTCTTTAGCAGATTTTATAGTAAAAACATCAACGAATCGCTTGGCTTAGGGTTATCAATCATAAAGAAAATAATTGATTACTACCATTTTAAAATTACTTATATATACATTAACGGCTTTCATCAAATTACTATACAATTTTAATCTTAAAATAAATTACATTTAACTAAACAATAAACGCCATGAGAATTTTAATTATTGAAGACGAAAAATCATTACGTGAAGATGTGGTAGACTATCTATCTGAAAGTGGCTACAAATGCGACTTTGCAACGACTGTAAAAAGTGGTTTACAAAAACTGAATGATATAGTTTATAGTTGTGCCTTAGTTGATATGGGATTGCCAGATGGGTCAGGCATTGAAATTGTGGAATACATCAAAAAACATAAGCCTGAAATGGGCGTTATAATTGTAACCGCTAAAAATGCGCTAGAAGATAAATTAGAAGGGTTAAAAATTGGTGCAGATGATTATTTAACAAAACCTTTTCATCTTTCTGAATTAAGCGCACGTGTTTATTCCATTTTACGTCGAAGAAATTT
>JANYGR010000211.1 GCA_025359355.1 Bacteroidota bacterium
CTCTCCCCCCTCGGGGGAGCTGGAGGGGGCTTAGAAAATAAACACATCAAACAACATTACAGAGAACTCAAAACACGATCAAATCAACGCAGAGGAGGCGCATTAAGCAATAGCAGTTTAAATAAACACATCCAAGCCTTACAAAAATTTTCCGATTACTTACGTCAAAGCGGCAAAGTACACTTGCCAAAACTCCACATACACAGCGAAGAAGAAAAGCACGAAATTAAATACGTTCTCACACAAGAAGAAATAAAACAGATTTACAAAGCCTGCGATGCACACCCCGACCCTTTGTACAATATGGTTAATTGGTTGTACGAAGCCTTAGCCTTAAGAGACAAGGCGATGCTAACTATCTTATACGGTTGCGGATTACGCAGAAACGAAGCCGTTAGTTTAGACATCAGCGACATTATAACAGACAAAAAATATATTTATGTACGCAAAGGCAAAAACAATAAAGAACGTATAGTCCCTATCAATACAACAGGCTTAACACATCTACAAAATTATATGTATGAATCACGCCCACGCTTTTTAACAAACGAAAAAGAAGAAGCCTTTTTTATCACACAACGCAGCAAGCGCATCAACGGACAAAGTATGTTAATGCGTTTAAAATTATTAATCCAAAGAATAGATAATACAGAGCTACACAGTAAAGAAATAGGCTTGCACACACTCCGTCATAGCATCGCCACACATCTTTTACAAAACGGTATGAGTATAGAAGCCATTGCAAAATTCTTAGGACACAACAGTTTAGAAAGTACACAGATATACACACATTTAATTGAAAAGGAAAATGAACAAAGCGGAGCAAATTTACTTGGAACAATTTAACGAATGGCTTATAATTAAAGGATATACAAGCAAAACAGCGCAGAGCTTAACTAAAACAGCCATCTATTTTTTAAATTGGATCACCGAACAAAATATAGTAGTAGAACAAGTAAGCTATAATGATGTTGTAGCCTATATAAACTATAAAAAGAAAATCGGAAACAAGCAACGAACATTACAACTCATTACAAACGCTTTAAAACATTTCTTTGAATTTTTGATAACAGAATACAACCTTGCTGAAAATCCAGTCTCTAACGTGCAAATAAAAGGCATTAAACGCAAAGTATTATGTGAAATATTTACACACGACGAATTAGAAACCATTTACAAAAGTTACATAACAGAAACCCAAATCGTCGCAGGTCGTACCTACCCACCGCAAACACTAAATAATCTTGCAAAAAAAAGAAACAAAGTCATATTAGGCTTATTAATTTATCAAGGCTTAAAAACCGAAGAATTAGCCAAACTACAATTACAAGATTTACAATTAAGAGAAGGCAAAATAACACTACACACAAGCAATACAACAGAAGGCAGAACATTAAAATTAGAAGTACACCAATTATTTGATTTATCAGATTACGTTAATATCATTAGAAAACAAATCTTAGAAGTAAAAACAACATTACTCAAAAAATCAAATAATTTGGAATCTGTTAATCTGAAATCTGTCAATCTTTTATTCGTAAGCATCGGTACATCTTTAAACTTTCCCAACTTAATGCAAAAATTAGTTAAAACAGTTAAAGAAACAAATCCAAAAGTAAAAGACGTTAATCACATTAGAACATCAGTTATTACCAATTGGTTAAAATTATACAACCTTCGTAAAGTACAGTATATGGCAGGACACCGCTATATAAGTAGTACAGAAGCCTATCAAGTAAATAATATAGAAGCCTTACAAGAAGACGTAAATAAATATCATCCACTTTAAACCTTTAACAAATTTTCACACAGCGCACGTACCTTTTTTGAAATTCCTACGTTATAAGAACAAATACAAAAAGTATTAAACCTTTAAAACTTAGAAATCATGTCAACATTTTTTGACCCGAGCGCCAACAAAGGCGCGAACAGCACTAAACAAAATAATAAAACAAAATCAATTAGTGAAACAGGTCACAGCAAAAACGTAGCTAACCTATTAAAGTATGAACAATTTTTGGCAACCTTAGGAGTAAGCTATAACCCAGCAAACACAAATATTACTGCATCCGCCATAGCAACACTATACAACAATGCAGATACAAAAGTAAACGGCACAAACACAGCCTTAACAACGTGGAAAGACGCCACAAATAATAGAGAAATCATCTTCAAAGAATTAAAAAAACTATCCACACAATTATTAGGAGCCTTACAAAGCACTACTACCACACAACAAACCATAGATGACTTCTCCTATTTAGTAAAGAAGTTCAGAGGCGATACAAAAAAGAAAACAACCAAAGCAGACGCAGGAAGATTAGCACAACCAACAACACCAACAACAGATCCAGCACCAAGCGATACACCACCGCCAACACCACCAGTAACACCAACAACCGTATCAACCTCACAACAAAGCTTTGATAATAAAATTCAACACTTTGCTAAGATGGTACTCTTATTACAAAACCAACCGAGCTACACACCAAACGAAGTTGATTTTCAAGTCGTCACATTACAATCAAAACAAACAACCATCACCACCTTAAATGATACAGCAAACACGAGCTACGCCAATTTAAAAGCCTCGCGCATCGATAGAAACACCTTTTTATATGCACCAGACACAGGAATGTTAGATTTAATAAAACAATCCAAAGCATACATCAAAAGTTTGTACGGAGCAGAAAGCCAACAATATCACACCGCAAACGCCATTAAATTTACAAGAGTCATACAAAAAAATAAAGCAAATTAAATAAAAGTATCACTCATCTATCACATCAAAAGTCCAACAACCCGTTGGACTTTTTTTTGTGCAATAGTAAAACATCAAACAACATATTGTATTATCTAAGCAACAAAAAATAAACATAAAAAAACACATTCTATTATTTAAACAACCAAAAACAAACCTCTAACAACAAAATTTGAATGAGCACTCTATAGTTGTATTATCGTAACAATATATTGTATTGTCTCACTCTACAGGTGAATTGACGCATCCTATTATTGTATTGTCATACTCTACAGTTGTATTGTTGCATTCTATTTTTATAAACTTGCTAAATTGACAGAGATAATTAAAATTACAAAACGTATTGTCACAGTCTACAATTGTATTGTTGCACTCTATTGTTGTATTGTCGCATCCGATAGTTGTATTTTTATAATCTACAGTTGTATTGTCGCACACGATTTAATGTTAGTCCCCCCACAATCCCCGTAAACCCTCGCATCGGCGGTTTTTTTAGTTCCTGCGCCAAAACGGCAGACGCCAACTAAAAGTGTAGTGCTGATAGAACGCTAAGTTACATAATGTGCTATTATGCTCACAGTCCCTATCCCTTATGCTACGCATGCCTAGAACGCTGTTCTCATAATCGAGCATTATGTAAAATAGCCATCACCACACAACAGCAACCAAGCAAGCTATCTCCCTATGCAAGCATCCAACGCCTTTGCTTAGTTCCTGCAACCGCCGAAAAGCCCACGCACTCAACCCTTCGCATCCAAGCCATTAAATAAAACAATTGCCTCGCACAGATGGCAGGCAATGCAGTTTTATCTTAATAGCTTGGATGCCCACCAAACAAAAAGGTTAGCAAGCGTTACCGTTAGCACTCAAACCCTTGCCGTTTATGCGCTTCTCGCATCCGCTCAGTCACAGCGCAAGCCACGGCGTTCGGTATTTTATTTAGATGAATTTTTAATTGTATGTTTTAAATGAATAGTTTGTATTAAAAACTCAACACTGCGAACTAAGCATTAAACACAGCCTTCCGCGCGCTCCTATCGTCGCACTTGGAGCATCATAAAAGATAACGTAAAAAAAGCAACCGCACTTTTCTACGCAATTTTTTTACCTTATCTTTTATGATGTGTTGTGTTAATGCTTAGAACGCAAACAACTAAAAACAAAAAACAATCAATAACTAATACACTCTAAAACTTAACCATAGCAAGGAAAAGAAGAAGAAATAAAAAACAAAAAAAGTATGAGCTACCGCACAAACTAAAGATTTTTTTTATTATATTTACCATGCTATTAAGCATCGTTCTTTAAAAAATTTTGGTAGGCTCTTGTGAATTTGAGGTATGCGGACAAAAATTTGTGTAGGATTACTTTACGTTTGGCTCGCCTATGCCGGGAAGAACGTTCAATTCGAATAGCTACAAGTATGGCTTTAATAAAGGTTCTGAAAAAGACGATGAAATAAGTGGTAGTGGTAATATGGTTACAACACACTTTAGAGAATTAGATACAAGGTTAGGAAGATGGTGGGGACTTGACCCGAAAGCAAATCCTTCTATGAGTCCTTACGTTTCAATGGATAATAGTCCTATTTGGTTAAACGATCCAATGGGTGATGTGGTTGATTATGGTAAAAAGGGTGAGGGTAGATTAAAAAATAAAATTAACTCATTCTTTGGTAGACTTTTTAGTAAAACTTATAGAGATCAATTTGATAAGTGGTCAACAGCAAAGACAGAAGACGGTAGTGATATTACATATCATTTGCAGAAAACAGCAGATAAACCTAATTTATTTAGCGGCGGTGAAGTGTCTATGAATACTGAAACAGATAAAACAGTTAAGTATGCTCATATAATTGGTATAGCATGGGAGAGTGAAACAATAGGTAGTGATAGACATGGTCCTAAAGATATTGATGGTTTTGAGAAGTTTAAAAAAGGGTCAATCGAAACAATTACAAATGAGCATAAATTGAAGGGTATTGTTCCTGGTTTTAACATTCAATTAAGTGCAGCTACAATCCCCGACCAATTTACAGTTGTTGATAATAGTACTAGTACAAATATACAAGCACCGATTCTTTTAGGTGGTTTAAATTACACGGGTGTTACAGCGGGTAAAACTTTAACATTAAATAATGTAACTGCAACTGATGTAAGCGTTATAGTTACATCAAATAGGGTTAATCCATGTACAAGTTGCCAGCCTAATACAACAAATACAGATTATACTATTACGTATGAAAAATACAAAGGTTTAAGAATTAAAATACCCATTCCAAAAGGTTTTAAATAATGATATATATAAAATATAAACGACTAATAG
>JANYGR010000212.1 GCA_025359355.1 Bacteroidota bacterium
TGTTGCGACAAAAATTGTAACACGCGTAACAGACGGTATGCCTATCAAACAAGCCTTTGATAAAACGTTTGCTGAATTAAAAAAAATAGATGGCTTTGCAGGTGCTATCGCTATTGATAAAGATGGAAATGTGTATCATCAAGATTCGCACCCAATGATGGTGTATGCAAGTTATGATGGAAGTAATTTAGAAGTGTTTAATTAAAAAATAAATCACTACACACGAAACATATATGCAACGCTGCTTAACAATTGCAGCAAAGGGTTTAGGGCAGGTTGCTCCAAATCCTATGGTTGGGTGCGCGGTCGTTTATCAGGATAAAATTATTTCCGAAGGCTATCACCAAGTATACGGAGGATTGCATGCAGAGCCTAATGCATTGAAAGGAGTTGATGAGGCTTTATTAAAAGAATGCACCTTATACGTGAATTTAGAACCCTGCTCGCATCATGGAAAAACACCTCCTTGCGCCGATTTAATTATTAGCAAAGGCATTAAAAAAGTGTTTGTTGGAAATTTAGATACGAATCCATTAGTAGCAGGTAAAGGCATTAAAAAATTACAAGATGCTGGAATAGCTTTAGAATACGGCATATTGAACGAAGCTTGTAAAGAATTGAACAAACGTTTTTTTACATTTCACGAAAAAAAACGTCCCTATATCATCTTAAAATGGGCACAAACAAACGATGGTTTTATTAGCCAAAATCCTTTGCCTACACACAAAGAAGATAACTGGATTACTGGTACAGAAAGTAAACAATTGGTTCATCAATGGCGTACGCAAGAGCAAGCTATCCTAGTTGGTTATAATACGGCTTTGCTCGATAATCCTTTATTAACAGCTCGTTTAGCTAACGGAAAAAATCCCTTACGCGTGGTGATTGATAAAGAATTAACATTACCAAAGCACTTAGCTGTTTATAATGAAGATGCTGAAACCCTTGTATTTAATAGTAAAGAGTCAATACAACAAAATAATGTACATTATATAAAGATTGATTTTAATAACCTATTGACCGAAATAATGAGTCATTTATTTACTAAAAATATAGCGAGTATAATGATTGAAGGTGGCACAAAAACACTTTCTCAATTTATAAAACAAAACCTGTGGGATGAAGCGCGCGTATTTGTAAATCCACATAAAAATTTTATTAATGGCTTAAAAGCGCCTATTATCAGTTTATCTCATGCAAGTAAACAATTTGTTGGGAAAGATGAATTATATACTCTAAAAAATAAATAAACTATGATTTTCTTAATTGCCTCTATTATTGTTTCCACATTATTTGGTATTTCGTTTAAAGTAATTTCTATCAAAAAAATTAATTCTTTTCAAACCATTATCATCAACTATATAGTGGCTGGTTCGTTAGGTTTTATTACGACTAAATCAGACGTAACGCCACTAACTGTTTTTCATCAGTCATGGTTTGGTGTAGCAGTTGGATTAGGTATTGTCTTTATTGGAAGTTTATTTGTGATAGCTGAAACTACCAGTAAATATGGGATATCCGTGGCACAGGTTGCTAACCGTATGTCGGTTGTTGTGCCAATAACGATAGCTATTTTATATTATGGCGATAATTTAACCGTTTTTAAAATTATAGGAATTATATTAGCAATTGCAGCCGTTTACTTAGTGTCACACAAAGAAAGTAGTTCTAAATCATCACAAAAATTTTGGTGGCTCTTTCCATTAATTATTTTCATTTGTAGTGGAATCATTGATTCATCAATCAATTACGCACAACGAAATTTATTAAATGACACTGATTTTGATGCCTTTTTATCGACTATCTTTTCTACGGCTTTTGTATTTGGCGCTATTGTTTTATTGTATCAATTATTAATTAAAAAAGAAACCTTCGAAACACGCGCTATACCAGCAGGTATTATATTAGGCATAATTAATTTTGGCACTATGTATTGTATTATCATGGCGCTAAATTCAAATATTATCGAAGCATCTTCTTTATTTCCAATCAATAATTTAAGCATCTTAACATTGTCGACGATTATTTCTGTATTGGTTTATAAAGAAAAATTATCTCGAAAAAACTGGATAGGCATCGCTCTGAGTTTGGCTGCTATTGTTATTTTAGGACTATTACCAAAATTGATGTAGTTAATACATATGCTTTTTTCTGATACATATTTAACGATTCAAGCTCCTCATCAAATTATTTATAAAGATAAAGGAAGTAAATTTTTGGCATTTGCTTTTCCAGTAGAAAATGATAAACAGATTAAAGAAATTTTAATTCATCTTAAAAAAGAACATCCTACGGCCAATCATCATTGTTATGCATACATATTAGGTGCAGATAAAGCTAATACACGCGCTAACGATGATGGAGAACCATCTTATACGGCAGGTAAACCAATATTGGGACAAATACAATCGAATGATTTAACTAATGTGTTAATTGTAGTAGTCCGTTATTTTGGCGGAACATTATTAGGCGTAAGCGGCTTGATACAAGCTTATAAAAGTGCTGCATCAGAGGTTATCAAAGGTTCTGTGATTATTGAAAAACAAATACTGTTTAAGTATGTTGTTCATTTTCCTTTCGAGCATTTAAACGATGTGATGAAGCTATTAAAACAGTTAGAGGCTAAAATTCATGAACAACAATTTGATACGTCTTGTTCCATTACGTTCAGTATTCGTAAATTGCACAGCGAAGCCTGCGAAGAGAAATTAAAAAAACTGGAAGGTTTAAAATTAGATTATTTATCATTGTTGTCCGATAAAAACACAAATTAATCCTATAACCTTTTAAGAAGGTTGATTTTATTGAACTGTATTTTAATTTCCGAAAGCGAAGCCCCCTATGTATCAAATAAGTCTAATTTAGTTTGATTGATGTTGTTTAAAATATCCCAATTTGCTTCAGGATTTTTGAGGAATTTAAATAAATCAATGTAAGTCATTAAATGGTATTTGATAACGGACAT
>JANYGR010000236.1 GCA_025359355.1 Bacteroidota bacterium
GTCTATTATTGTGCATTATTATTCAGGCATTGGTCAGCAAAAAACCATTGCATTAGCCAACCTATGTGGGTTTATAACCACTATTAGTTTGGGTTATACATTGATTTCTAATTACAGTGTGATAGGTGCTTGTTATGTTTCGAGTATCTCTTATTTTATTACTTCTATGATTTTATTAATTGTGTTTATGCGTAAACATCACTTTACCATCAAAGATTTATTTGAGATTAGAAAAAATATTTATCTCATCAAAAACAATGCTATTTAAACATGAAAAAAATAAAAAAAACATTTAAAGCTGTTTTCGAGATCATTAAAAACCCTTGGTTACTTAATACTATTTTGGATAATGATCTAGTTTGGAAAAATTACATCCATAAACATTACAATAATATAAACGCATTGGCTGTTGTGGAAATTGACGAACTTATTCCGAATTTTAAAGGAACCTTAAATTGTTTTGCTGTTTTAGAAGGTGGTTCTTTGCCTACTGATATCGCCCTATTACAGAGTATGAGTAAACGATTTGAAAACGCCTCATATTTTGAAATTGGCACTTGGAGAGGCGAGAGTGTAACTAATGTTGCGCCTTATGCCAAAGAATGTTACACATTGAGCTTATCAAAAAAAGAATTATTAGCCTTTGGGTTTGATGAAAAGTATGCGGATTTACATGGCTACTTTTCTAAAAAAAATCCAAGCATCATTCACTTAGAAGGGAATTCCTTAACCTACGATTTTGCTGCATTGAATAAAAAATTTGACGTTATTTTTATCGACGGCGATCATCATTACGAATCAGTTAAAACAGATACGGAGAATGTATTCAAACATTTAGTACATGATAAGAGTATTGTGATATGGCACGATTACGCGTATAATCCCGAAAAAGTACGTCCCGAAGTATTTGCGGCAATCCTTGATGGAACACCTAAAGATAAATACAAAAACGTTTACCATGTTTCTAATTCTTTATGTGCATTATATATTAATCAATCATTTAAAACACATGCACTAGAAGATTATAATACGCCTAACAAAGTGTTTGAAATAATAATTGAAAGTAAAAAAATATAACTTGCTTAATCTTCTAGCAATTAAAATTATTCGTCTTTAAAGAAATTCAATTTATGTAGATCGATCAATTGAATATTTTGGTAATAAAAATTAATTACTTCAGGGTACTTATAACCTATTTTTGCCATACGCATTGCGCCTTCCTGGCACATACCTACGCCATGTCCAAAGCCTCTGCCTTTAAATAACAAAGTATCTCCTTGAGGAATAATTGTAAAAAATGTAGATTTTAATTGCAAATCAGTTCGCACATTTTTTAGTGCTACGCGAATATTGTTTGCTTCTAAATATGGCTTTCGACTATCTTGTTTAAAATTAATTGCTAGCCAACGTGCATTTGAATCTTGTATAGGATAATTATGTTTGAGTTTTAAATAGGATAACCAATCTTCTTTAGCCATTTTACGTTCCCATTTCGCATTAGGCATTTTAGTGCTAAAGGTGTCGTTCACACTTCTTAAATACGTTAATTTACTGCCCCACACATCTTCTGAGTTTGCTGTTTGTCCGCCACTATTGCTATGAAATGCTGCTTCAATTAAATTTAAATTATCATCAACTACTACTTTATCTTTTGTTTCAGAAACAGCTTTCATAATATCAAGCTCGGTTGTTTTTCCAAAATATGCTTGGCAGTGGGTGTGGTCACATAAACTAAAGCCTTCAGTGGCATGTTTTTGAAGATGAGATAAAGCAAAAGTGCGCGCTAAAATTGCTTGTACTTTATAAAACTCCTGATACGAGCGTTTCCCCGATTCCGCCTGTACTACGCCTGATATATAATTATCTAAAACTATTTCGTTGATGAGTTTTAAATTTCCACTTTCGACTTCTACGGTTAAATTATCTTCGTAAAAACGAGGTTTGCGTTCGGGTGAAATCAATTTCAAACGAAATGATTTGATGAAGTCGGGGCTAGCTAATTTTATTTTTTTATAACGTCCTATAATGGTTTCAAAAGTTTTTACTTCTATAGAATCATTAATGTAACTAATTTTTATTAAAGGTGTTTTTAGGGTAGATGTAATTTCGATGCCATTAGCCCAAATGCCATACGTACCAGCCTCTGCACTGATTGTGAATGACTGTACTTTTAGTTGAGAAAAAATTCTAATATTTACAAGCTCATCTGCAATAGAATATTTTTTGAAATGAAATTCTCGTTTAATGTCGATATGATTTCGGTCTACAGATCTAAATAACACTCTATGTTTCACAATCTCTCCACTTCGCCAATTGGCAAACAAGAACAGAGTAACTATTAACAATAAACTATTTTTTAGCATGAAGGTGATTGTAAATTTCAGTCGCTACTTTTTTGGATGCCCCACTATTTCCTAATAA
>JANYGR010000239.1 GCA_025359355.1 Bacteroidota bacterium
ATTTGAATCTCAAATTCTTACAAAAAATTATTTATTATTTGTAGAACATCCTCACGTATACACCTTAGGTAAAAGTGGCGATACATCTCACTTATTAATTAACGAACACCAGCTTGAAGAAAAAGAAGCCACTTATTATAAAATTAATAGAGGCGGTGATATTACCTATCATGGGCCTGGACAATTAGTTGGGTATCCTATTTTAGATTTGGATCATTTTTTTACAGATATTCATAAATACCTACGTTTATTAGAAGAGACTATCATCTTAACTTTAGATGAATACGGCATAAAAGCTGGCCGTAGCAAAGGCGAAACAGGAGTGTGGCTAGATGAAGATAATATTTTTAAAGCACGTAAAATTTGCGCTATGGGCGTACGTTGTAGCCGGTGGGTAACAATGCACGGCTGGGGCTTTAATGTCAATTCCAATTTAGATTATTTTAAAAACATTGTTCCTTGTGGCATACAAGATAAGGCTGTAACAAGCCTTAACAAGGAATTAGGACAGGATGTAGATATGCTTGAAATAAAAGAAAAATTAAAAAAACATTTCGCTGCGTTGTTTGAATGTGAGTATGTGTAACACGTTAAAAGTAAGTAACGAATGAAATAAACATAGAAAATGAAACTTTTTAATATGAAACTTATTTCCCGAACGGTATTAATAATCATCCTTAAACTTACAATACTGTCCATAACTTCATGCGACAGAGAAACTAGTATTGAACATAAACAAGACAACGCAATTCAAAATCAATTCCCTATCAACTACATTGGTGACAAAATACTTGAATTTAATAAACCGATAATCCAGCCAATGGGTGGGGAACCAATAAGCCAAGACACATTTGCATTATACTCAATAACAAACGCAAGTATTGATACAGTTTGGATTGAAACTGTTCCGCATATAGACACCACTAACGGTTACATTAAGAATAGAAAAATAAAAACAATTTATATGAATCGTATTTCTTATCATCGAATCAAAGACAATGAATGGATTATACTATCAGATGGAAACGGCTGTTGGGGTGGCTGTAATGACAGTGTAAAATTGGTGCCAAATGAGAAACTACTATTCTACAAAGGATTAAAAGGCATACCAGACAAGGATAGCAATAAATTTGATATAACAGTTAAAATAAGAAAGGGTGGTGTTATTAAAGACTCAATCATAACAAAGAAATTAATATTGAAAAACAACCATTTTATAGAGGATACTAAATACTGGAAGAGTATTGAAAAGTATTAGTGTCGACACCAACCTATAATAGACAGTACTTGCTTAAACATTTTGGCAAACAATGATTTCAAAACTACCGAAGCAAAACGCAAAGACATTTAAAATTGTTGATTTTAGATGGGTTTAGAGGGTAAACTACTTAATCATTTAAGCCTAATACTGAGTATTCGTAACTAGGATACTTTAATAGCATTTCATATTTTTTTCTAGATCAACAAAATCAATGCGGTAAATGTTGAATCTTTGAAAAATGAAATTGATTTTATAGAATTATATATTGGAAATAATTCTATAAAAATAAAGTTTGTGAAAGAGTAATTGTACTTCAATGTTTCAAAACACATTAACTTTTTTATTTTACTACAATTTATAGCCATCAGCTGCTATTAAATAATTTATTTTTGCCATTAGAAAACACTTATTTTATGGAGAGCTAATTTAACAACCTTGGTAGACGAGGTTTTGATGAACAAAATTTATATTATTCGAGGACAAAAAGTAATGCTGGATAGAGATTTAGCAGAATTGTATGACGTTGAAACCAAACGATTAAAAAAACAGGTAAAACGAAATATAGAAAGGTTTCCAAGTCATTATATGTTTGAACTAAGTCAACAAGAAAATGAAATCTTAAGGTCGCAAATTGCGACCTTGAAAAGAAATAAAAAACCGTAGCTAATTACTACGGTTTTTTATTCTCTCGTTATTACGAACGTAGTGAAGCAATCTCATACAAATATTAAAAGTGTTTGAGATCGCTTCGTGCCTCGCGATGACGTAAGCACTACTTCAAACTGCCAATCATATCTTCTGGTCTAACCCAAGCATCAAACTGTTCGTTAGTTACATAGCCTAATTCGATAGCCGCTTCACGTAAGGTTTTATTTCCTTTATGTGCTGTCTTCGCAATTTTAGCTGATTTCTCATAACCAATATGCGTGTTTAATGCGGTTACTAACATCAACGAATTTTCTAAATGTTTTTTAATTTCTGGTAAGTTAGCGGTAATGCCATCGCTACATTTTTCAGTAAATGATACACAAGCGTCACCAATTAAACGCGCCGATTGTAAAACGTTTGCGGCTATTAATGGTTTGAATACATTTAACTCAAAATGGCCGTTCATGCCGCCAACAGTTGCTGCCACGTCGTTTCCAATAACCTGAGCGCAAACCATCGTTAATGCTTCTGGTTGCGTTGGATTTACTTTGCCTGGCATAATTGATGAACCGGGTTCGTTATCAGGAATTACTATTTCCCCTATTCCACAACGCGGCCCTGAAGATAACATACGAATATCATTAGCTATTTTAAATAAAGCTACTGCGCTACGTTTTAAAGCTGCACTTAATTCAACCATAGCATCGTGTGC
>JANYGR010000300.1 GCA_025359355.1 Bacteroidota bacterium
CTATTACTACTGTTCTGCTAACTGTTTACACAATCTACTTTATACTCCCTATAGTATCAAATTAACTATAAAAAAAGGAGCAACGTATGATGAGACTTTTAAAGTAAACACATTTTATAAAAGGGATCGTATGGCACTAACTCCCGATAGCTATCGGGATAAAAAGCAACGTACATCCTTTTGCAAAAGCGTATCAGTTTAATAAATCAATCAAACATCAATCTTAAAAAAATAGAACTCATGAATAATTTAATAAAATCAGTCTTAGGTTTCAGTAATTTATCAATAAATGATAAAGTAACCAAAGCACAAAATATAAAAGATAGTATGCAAAGTAGTGGCTACTTCCCAGCAAGTAGTATGCCCATCACCTATCCTGCTATACAAACACTTATTACTAATTTACATAATGCGTCGGTAGTTGCCAGTAATGGTACCACAGCTGATACGGTGTATATGCACGAGCAAGAACGAGTCTTATTAAGTGCTTTTAATTTTTTGAAAGCACACATAGAACTTGTAGCTAATAACACCACCACTCCAAATGCTATTATTACAGCAGCTGGTTTACAGGTAGCAGTTAATGGTGGCAATAATGGTGTAACCGAATTAACGGTAAATGCGATAGGTAATGGTAAACTGCAAGTGAGTGTACCACGCCAAACTAGCGAAAAAGCCTTTGTATATGAGTATAGCACAGATGGTGGCACCACTTGGTTAGAGTTAATATCGTCGAGTCTTTCTAAAGTAACCTTATCTAACCAAACGCCAGGTTCTAACATTTCTGTAAGATATTACAGCATTAGCAAAACCGGTAAGGGTGCTTATAGTCAAACAAAATCAGCTATCATTGTTTAGGTAGTTGACATTGCATCCATAAAAAAACCTCCATCAAAATTTGATGGAGGTTTTGTTTTTTATACTAAAATATATTACATATTTTCAATCACAAGTGATGTAGCACCGCCACCACCATTGCAAATTCCTGCAGCACCGTATTTAGCGTTATTTTGTTTTAATACATTAATTAACGTCACAATTACACGAGCTCCCGAACAACCCAATGGATGCCCTAAAGAAACGGCTCCACCATTTACATTCACTTTGGTTGGATCTAATTTCATTAATTGCATATTAGCTAAACCAACAACCGCAAAAGCTTCGTTTAATTCAAAATACTGAACGTCGCTCATTTTTAATCCTGCTTTTTCTACAGCCTTAGGCACTGCAATTGCTGGCGTTGTGGTAAACCACTCAGGCGCTTGTTCAGCATCTGCATATCCTTTTATTTTAGCTAAGGGTTTCAATCCTAACGCTTCTGCTTTTTCTTTACTCATTAACACTAAGGCTGCAGCTCCATCATTCATCGTTGATGCATTTGCTGCAGTAACAGTTCCGTCTTTTTGAAATACTGGCTTTAGTCCTGGTATCTTTTCGAAATTCACATTTTTATATTCTTCATCTTCTGTAATTAAAACGGTTCCTTTTTTAGTAACGATTTCAACAGGTACAATTTCTTCTTTAAATTTACCTGCTGCCCAAGCTGCTGCCGAGCGCTTGTACGATTCAATTGCAAAGGCATCTTGTTGTTCTCTGGTAAAATTCATTTCTTTAGCACAAAGCTCTGCGCAATTTCCCATCGGCACATTACCGTATACATCAATTAATCCATCTTTTGCAATACCATCAACCACAACACCATTACCGTACTTAGCACCCCAACGGTTATTTTCTAAATAAAAGGGCACTTGACTCATGTTTTCCATGCCACCAGCTACAACTACATCAGCATCACCAAGCAATATTGCTTGCACGGCTAAAGAAATAGATTTCATACCACTAGCACATACTTTGTTTACAGTTGTACAATTAACGCTATCAGGTAAACCCGCAAATTTAGCTGCTTGTCTGGCAGGTGCTTGTCCTAAATTAGCTTGCAATACAGAGCCCATAAACACTTCATTTACTAAAGTTGGATCTAATTTAATTTTATCTAAAGCGCCTTTAATAGCTATTGCACCTAATTTGGTTGACGATACGCCTGCTAATACGCCACCAAATGCTCCTAAGGGAGTTCTAACAGCGGAAACGATATATACTTCTTTACTCATAATTTTTGTTTTTAAGTTTTAATTAGTGCGCCAAATGTAATGGTTTGATTGTGTTTTGGTTTGCCGTTTGTCTAAATTTGATTAACATTTTTGAAAGTAATTAACATAATTATAATATATCATCAATCATCAAAGAGGTAACATTCACCGACTACAAGGTAACAATAGCCTAATTTATCAGATTTTTATAAAAATATAACACAAAAGGTAATTATAGCCTGTTCATATAACGTACTTTTATACCTTCTAAATTTAAACACATGTTTCTTCGATTTTTAATTTTATTTATTGTCATTATACTCATCGAATGGTATTTTTTACAAGCTGTTAAAACTGTTAGTATAGACTATACTCCCAACAAACGCAAGTTAATTCTTTACATCGCATACACCTTAGCTGCCTTTAACTTGATAATAGGCATTGTAGCGATGTTCTATCCGCCGCCAGAGTGGAATAATTTATTCAGATTTGTTTCTGCATTAGGATTAATTTTAATGTTATGTAAACTCATCGGTTGTACTTTTTTATTAATAGACGATGGTATCCGTTTTTTCAAATGGATAGCGACGTTATTTCAAAAAACACCTACAGAAACTATTGAAGGCACTACAAACCATATTAGTCGTTTAAAGTTTTTGAGTCAGGTAGCAGTTACATTTACAATAGTGCCTGCCATCTCTTTTATTTATGGTATGGTGCGAGGTGCCTATAAATACAGGGTACACACAGCCAAGGTAACCGCACCAAACTTACCCGAAGCATTTCATGGATTAAAAATAGTTCAATTATCGGATATGCATAGCGGTAGTTTTTATAGCACGGAGCCCTTGATAAAAGCATTTACCATAGCGATGGCACAAAAACCCGACATCATTTTTTTTACAGGCGATTTAGTAAATAATGAAACTTCAGAAACTGCCATGCATTTAGAAACTTATAAAATGCTAAAAGCTCCTTATGGTGTTTATTCTTGTTTAGGGAATCATGATTATGGCGATTATAAGCAGTGGGATAGCCCAGAGGCTAAGCATCTTAACTTAGAAGAATTAAAAGCGGTTCATGCTAACTCAGGTTGGCGTTTATTAATGAACGAACACGTTGCTATTGAAAAAGATGGACAAAAAATTGCGATTCTTGGTATCGAAAACTGGGGAGGCAATTTACGTTTTCCGCGATACGGAAAATTAGAAAATGCTCATGCAGGAACAGAAGCATATCCTTTTAAAATATTATTATCGCACGATCCTTCGCATTGGGATATGGTAATTAGTCAGGAAGAAAAGTATAAAGACATTGATTTAACCTTGAGTGGGCATACACATGGAATGCAATTTGGTATTGAAATTCCAGGTTTTAAATGGAGTCCTGTACAATATTTATACAAGCATTGGGGGGGATTATACAAACAAGACAATCAGCATTTGTACGTGAATAGAGGCTTAGGTTTTTTAGGTTATCCAGGAAGGCTAGGTATATGGCCAGAGATAACGGTAATTGAATTAGCGAAAGGTTAATGTAAACTGCTTCACAATTTAAATCGACACTCTCTTTTACGTTTTTTTCCTTGACGAAAAAAAGTAACAAAAAAAGTCAAGGCGAAAAGCCATATCCATTTTTTCTTCGCACAAAATCTTCGCAATGCCACCAGAAAAATCTGTATATCGCTCCTTTTCGCCAAAACCTACCGCACACTTACTAATGTATGATAAGTTCATTAAAAAAAACAGTGTAAATTTTTTATATGATTATTAAAAAATCTATAATCTAAATCCTAATCTCCAAGTTAAGGAAGCACTCGGATATACTTGCTTTTCATTATAGCTAGACGTATTACTTGATATTTTTGAAAATTTAATAAACCCAACGCCTACACCAAAGGTATTTGTAAAACGTTTTCCACTGCTTCTAAAAATCCCATTTTGTATTTGAACCGTTAATCCTTCTACTCCTCCAAATAACATGTCTGTTCCATAACGAATTCTTGGTCCAAAATAATATTTCATTTGAGGCTTTATATCATGGTAAAAATTAACGTCAATACCGGTTATAAATCCTACACCTTTATTTGGCGCGACAGTGGTTGTAGTTCCAGAATTAGATGAATTAGTTGAAGGGAGATAGGCAAACGTATTATAGGTTAAAATAAAGGGGATTTTTATTCCTATAGATTTGTTGGCAAATAAACGTTCATAAGAAACGCCCAATCTTCCTAATAAAATAACCGGTAAATAAACGCCAAGTATGTTATTCGACAAAGTGTCTTCTTGTTTTTTCCAATCTTGCATTTTACGATCTTGGCGTTGTTGCCATGTTTCGTTAGTACTTACCGACGACTGATCGTTTACTGATTTCTCTGAACCAAAAATAAACACTTCGCCTTTCATTTCAGCTAACATAATTTGTGTTTTAGCAATGGTTGTTATCGGAGAATTTTCAACTGTATCTCTGTAGCTGATAGTATGTTCGTTAATAGAAACAACTTTACAGGTCAACGAAGAACCATTGCGTAAAAACAACTTATCTTGAGAAAGTGCCTTATTAGCCTTAATACAAAACAGTACAAAAAATATATAAACTAATTTTTTCATTTAATTTCTTTTAAAATCTATAACCAAAGCAATATCCTAAATATACTTTAGG
>JANYGR010000309.1 GCA_025359355.1 Bacteroidota bacterium
ACATAGATGATATTTCCACATTAGTGCAATTAGGCGTTGAAATAGGACTAGGCGCTACGGAAACAAAAACTATTATGGAAAGCGATCAATATACAAAAGATGTACATCAAGATATTTATGAGGCGCAACAAGTTGGTGTAAAAATGTTTCACTTTCTTGTGCCCCTGATATGGCATATTTTCTATTAAATACAAAGAATGGAACTCCTCTTACGCCAACCTGTTGTGCTTCATAAATATCTTGATGTACATCCGTTGCATATTGATCGCTTTCTAAAATAGTTTTTGTTTCCTCAGCGTCTAGTCCTATTTCAAAGCCTAATTGCACTAATGTGGAAATGTTATCAATATTTTTTCCTTCTGTAAAATAGGCCTTAAATAAGCGTTCTTCAGCATCGTTTTGCAAACCATGTTGTTTGGCTATGTGAGAAAAGCGATGTGCATTAAATGAATTTGCAGGAATAGCTTTATCAAAATCATATTGTAAGCCAACTTGCTTAGCTATTTGAGCCATCTGATCATTCATGTCTTTGGCTTGTTCGAGACTGATATTTTTATGTTCGGCTAAAAATTGGTGAATGTTTTTATTTGGGTTTGTTTTTAAATCAGGCGCTAACTGGAAACTTTTCCAAACAATATCAATATTAGAACGGTGATTAAATTGTGTTAGGGCTGTTTCAAATTTTCGTTTGCCAATGTAGCAAAAGGGGCACATAACATCGCTCCAAATTTCAATGGTCATGTGAGGGGTTGTTGAGTTCATAATGTTATGGATAAGATGAGTAAATATAAGAAACAATCAGAAAACTAATGGTGATACAAATTTACGGAGATATCCTATATAAATGGCAGTGCAAGCGTATATGTGTATTATTACAGGTGTCTGTAATTAAACTAAGTTGAAAAAAGAAGAAAATTTATCTTTAAATAAATTTTCATTTATTCCTTAATACTATAACTTTTACCCTATGTTTTCAAATAAATTATTTAAAAAATATTGTTCCGACGAGTGGTTACCAATTTTCGATACGAATAAACAAACCATATATGTTGAAGCAAAACAAAGAATATTTAATGAAGGAGATCCTGTAAAAGACATTTTCTTTATTGAAAAAGGAAAAGTTAAAGTGTTATCAAACTTTAATGGAACGGATGAAAAATCATTCGTATTGCGGGTAATGATACGATTTTAGGGCATCGCGGCATCCACTTTAAGCATTACCATATTTCTTCTGTGGCATTAACCGATACGACGTTAACCTTTTTACCCATCGATCTATTTATTAAAATCATCAAAGCCAATCCAAACATGGCTATTTATTTAGAGCCTATTTATTAGTTGTATGGCAACTCTATTGTAAATATAGTGCCAACATTAGGTTCGCTTTCCACACTGATTTTGCCGCCTAAAACCTCTATCTGAGTTTTAACCATAAATAAACCTAAGCCTTTGCCCTCGATGTGGGGATGAAATCGTTTATAAAGTCCAAATAGATTGTCACCATTTTCTTTAAGGTTAATTCCTAATCCGTTATCTTTAAATAAGATTCGAACATGATCTTTATCTTCCTCGGTTGTAATCTTTATAATGGTTTCAATATCCGCCTGCCTATATTTAATACTATTCGAAATTAAATTTTGAAAAATACTATATATGTAACTTCTAACAATTTCAATTTTGTCGATGGCGGTAAAATCGGTAATTATTGTAACGTTTTCTTTTTGAATTATATGATGGAGACTAACTTTAATAGCACTCACTAATTCTTGAAAATAAACAGATTCTTTACTATCGATAATTTCTGATTTAGCTTGTAAAATTTTATGCAAATCTTTTATGATGTCATCTAATTGATCAACGGCACTAAACAAATATTCGTAGATTTTTTGCGTTCTGTTTCAGTAATATTACCACGTAAAATGCTTGAAAGACCCAGTATATTAGAAATAGGCGCCCTTAAGTTATGAGAAATAATATAAGTGAACTGTTCTAAATTTTTACTACGTTGAATTATCTCATTTACCATTTTTTTATGTTCTGCTTCTGTATTTTTCCTGTCAGTCACATCTTGCAAAGTACCAAAAAGACGAGTGGGTTTATTATTTAGGTCAAACTCAAATTTCCACTTAGTAAATACTTGTCGTATAGTGCCATCCTTCTTTTGTACCTTGGCTTCAAATGCTCCTTCTTCAAATGTTTCAAACGATTTTTCTATACTTTTCTTAGCTAAAGCATAATCATCGGGATGTATCAGTGATATGAAAATTTCCAGCGAAGGTTTTATCTCTTCTTGAGTAAGTCCGAAAATATTATAAAACTCATCTGACCAAAAATTAGCATTAGTTTTTAAGTCAATTTCCCAATTAGAAATATGCGCTAAAGTTTGTGCTTCTTTTAGTTTTGCTTCACTTTTTCTTAAATTATTTTCTGCCGTTTTTCTTTTTGTAATATCGCTTAACATCGTTAACGCCCCTTTATAATTTCCATTATTATCTAAATCAAGTGTTTTTTCAATTCTCTTCTTTTCATTGATATCTCTTGCGAATACAACTGCTCCGAGCACATTTCCATTTTCATCTTTATAAGTAGAACCGTTAAATAATATATCTGTTAATACGCCATCTATAAATGTAAGCGGGTAATTTATTATGAAACCATGATCCAATACATTTTTATATACCTCACGGGCTTTTTCTGGGTTAGTAAAATAACTGTCAAATGGAGTGCCTTTGAGTTGCTCGCGCGATTTGTGAGTTACGTTTACCAAGGCTTCATTCAGATCCGTAATTATACCCTCGGTATTAATTACAATCATTGGATCCAAACTTGCCTCTATTAAACTTCTTGCGTATTCGTATCCTTGATTTTGCATTCTATATTAATCTAATTTATTTTTATACCAAAGATGTGAAAGGCTTAGATAATCAGTATTATATAACTCCTATAATAAGTTATAGAATTCGCACATGTGAGCAAAAGCAATCTCCTCTATATTGCTGCTTTGTAAGCAACCCTATGCGGATGAATTTTATGTTAGAAATAAAAAATGTGATATAATTAAAACCCCTGATAAATAAGGTTTATCAGAGGCTTTAATTCAATTTTTGTTTAATTATAAAAATTGGGAATTCGCTTGTTTAATGATATTAAACTCTGTTTCTAGTTCTTTACAAGCCTCAGTACAAATTTTTTCGAGTTGAGACACTAAATCAGGCATGCTGCTTCTATGTCGTTGAATATTATCAACATCTTCCTGAACCTTTTTTGCAATATTTTCAAAATCTTTACTAATTCCCATGATGGAAAAAGAAGGTACCATCTTATGAACTGCTGATTGTAGTGCAGAATAATCTTTATCTTGTAAGCCTTGTTTCATAGCAGCAATCAAAGATGGGGTTTGGGTTAGGTAAAGTGTAATCATTTCCATCATCAGTTTAGGATCTGATTTTGTTCGACGTGATAAATTACTTAAATCAACAAATTTTAAATTTTCACTTTGATTATAATAATTCCTTACATCTTCTGTGTTTTTTTTAAGCGTAGGTTTCTTTACAAATTCAACTATTTTATTATATAATAACCTATCGTCAAATGGTTTTGAAAGATAATCATCCATACCAACCGATCTGCATTTTGCTAAATCTACCGTAGTGACATCAGCTGTTAAGGCAACAATTGGAATTTTATAATTCATGATGTTACGAATATACTCTGTTGCTTCAAACCCATTCATTTCAGGCATTTGCAAATCCATCAAAATGATATCGTAAGTATTGTGTTGAAGTTTTTCAATGGCTATTTTTCCATTGGAAGCAACATCATGTTCAAATCCAAACTCATCTAATATAGTGTTCATCAACAATCTATTAAGAGCAATATCTTCAACCACTAATACTTTTATGTTTTTAATATCTGGGTCGAGTTTTATTTCTCCTTGCTGTACTAAAACATTTTCAGTTGTTTTTTGAAAATTTAAAGTAAAACTAAACGTAGTGCCTTCTCCAAGTTTGCTTTTAACGTTAATAATTCCTCCCTGAGGCTCTACTAATTGCTTAACAATAGCGAGGCCTAATCCGGTTCCGCCATATAGCCTAGAAGTACCACTTGATGCTTGTTTAAAAACCTCAAAAATATTTTCAAGGTTTTCTTCAGGTATTCCAATGCCTGTATCGCTAATTGCGAATTCAATCGTTACATACTCCTCATTATCCCTTAAGATGTTAACGCTTACAGTGATTATTCCTTCAGAAGTAAATTTTACCGCATTACTAACAAGATTTAAAATAACTTGATTTAGACGTGCTGGATCTCCAATTAATGTTTCTGGAATATTTTTGTCATAAATTTTTATCAACTCTAAATTTTTTTCCTGAATTTTTGTTTCAAATAAATGAAGCATCGCTGAAATGGACGCTTCCATTTTAAATGGAATTTGTTCAAATGTCATTTTACCTGAATCCACTTTTGCCAAATCAAGAATGTCGTTAATAAGCACGGTTAAAGCTTCTCCACTAACTTTTATGGCTGACAAATATTCCTTTTGTTTATCCGCTAACTCTGTTTTCAAAAGCACTTTAGTAAATCCAATTATCACATTCATCGGTGTGCGGATTTCGTGACTCATGTTTGCCAGAAACTGTTGCTTTGCCTTTACGGCATCATCTGCAATACGAGTTGCCTCTTCCGCTTTACGTTTAATTTCTTCTGCTGTTTTTGTTGCCAACTCTGCCAGCTCTTTTGCTTCAGTTAATTCTGTTTCAACCTTTTTTTGATCTGTGATGTCTCTTGCAACAATAACAACACCAAGTACTTTTCCTGAATTATCTTTATAAATAGAGCCATTGAATGATACGTCCGTAAGCTTTCCATCCTTGTGACGAAGTGTAAGTAATGAATCAGCAATAGATTCTTTTGCTAAGACCTCATGATATACTTCACGAGCTTGTTGAGGCTCTGTGAAATAATCAAAAAAATTTGTTCCTATTAACATCTCGCGCGACATTCCAATTATAGTTACCGAAGCATTATTAAGATCGGTGATTTCCCCGGAAAGACTAATCGTAAATAAGGGATCTAGGCTAGCCTCTATTAAACTTCTTGAGTAATGAGATTCTTGACTCGTTGTTGTTTCCATTTTGGTTCTATTCGCTATATGATACTACAAGTAAGTTTTTAAAGATTAAAATTTCTTTAAAAAAAACGCGTCAAAGTTATGCCAATATTAAAAGTAATTATTACAAAATAATTTAATTAAATTACATTATTCACATGTGTATGAAAAAATAGTATAGATCAATGATATTATGCATTTACTGAATTTAAAAAACCATACCTTAGTAACATAAGGGTTCAAATCAAATTTTTATATAAAAATAATAACCACGTCTTAACAAATTATTTTAAATATAAAGGGAAAATACTCATGAAAATTTACGTAAAAAACATGGCTTGCGAAAGCTGCATAGTAGTAGTCAAAAATGCTTTAGAAGAGCTCAACTTAAAGGCAATAAAGGTAGAGTTGGGCGAAATAGAAACACAAAGAGATGTGACAGATAATCAAAAGAAAAAATTAAGTGCTATCATCAATAAAGTAGGTTTAGAGTTACTCGAAAAAAAACAGGGTGTAATCATCGAGAAAATTAGAAAAACGATCATCGATTATGTTTACCATTCAGAACAAAAGTTAACAACTAATTTTTCTGATATACTAAGTGAAAAACTAGGTTATAATTACACTTACTTGGCTAATTTTTTTTCTGAAGTAGAAGCCACAACGATAGAGCAATATATTATTTCATTAAAAATTGAACGGATAAAGGAATTAATTATTCTTGAAGAATTTTCGCTTACACAAATAGCAGACAAGCTACATTATAGCAGCGCCGCACACTTATCTAATCAATTTAAAAAAGTAACAGGATTAACACCTTCCCATTTTAAAAATTTAAAAGAGAAAAGAAGGGTAGCTATACAAAACATATAAAGTGGTATTCTTAAGCAAGTGTCATTAAGTAGTATACAGTAATAAATCGATCGCTTTTAGATTATCATAAATCAATATTAAATAATTAGTTATGCAAGAACCGAAAACATGGAAAATGCTTTTAACCCATTTAGGTGGAGAAGATTCATTTGAGGAGAAAGAATTATTCTCAAAATGGTTAAATGAGAATGAAAATAACAAAGCGTTTTATAATAAAGTAAAAACGTTATGGGATGATGAGAATAATACTGATGAATCTTTTAAGGATCCTGCAACGACAACATTTTTTGGACGTTTCACTAAACAAAAAATAAAAAATTTTATAATCGATCAAGCGATTGGCAATCTTATTGGTTTTATTGTTGGAATGTGGGTAACTGCTATGTTTTCGCATTATGTTTTAGAAAAACGAGGTGTAAAGAATCTCTTTGGATTAACTGGTCGGAAAAAAATTGCTGTCAATGAAATTCCGGAATGGCTACAAGGCGGAATAGCCATATTGGTTGGATTTATTGCCCTTGAATTAATTAACCATTTTTTTCAAACTAAAAAATACGTAATCGTATGGGAATATTTTAAAAGATCCTACACCAACGTAAAAGAGGGGAATAAAAATAGCAGGAAGTAAGTTTTTAGTTTTGAAGAATGATTATGCATAATAGATGAGGGACAAAGCCTTTGGACGGAAATGTTAACCTAACTTATTAATGTTTTTGATATTAATAAACTCTTCTTCTAATTCTTTACAGACTTCTATACAAATAGTTTCAAGTTGGAATACTAAATCAGGTATTGCATTTGCCTGCAGTTGAATATTGTCAGCATCTTCCTGAACGCGTTTAGCTATGTTCTCAACATTCTTACTAATACCCATGATGGAGAAAGAGGGGATCATTTTATGCATGACTGATTGCAAGGTATTCCAATCTTTATCATGTAAACTTTGTTTCATAATACTAATTAATGGCGGTGTCTGTTCCAAATAAATAGAGATCATATCGAGCATTAATTTCGGATTAGATTTAGTTCGATGTGTCAGATAGGCTAAATCTGTATATTTCGAATCTCGATTAAAATTTACTTCATTCGTTTTAGTGTCATTATACTCTATTGACGAACGAACCTTTACCAAAGAAACTATTTTACTGAACAATTCTTTGTCGTCAACAGGTTTGGAAATATAATCATCCATACCTAAAGCTTTGCATTTTGAAAAATCTACCGTTGTTACATCAGCTGTTAAAGCAATGATTGGTATTTTAGAATTCATAGTATTACGAATATACTTAGTAGCTTCAAATCCGTTCATTTCAGGCATTTGCAAATCCATTAAGATGATATCATACGTATTCGTTTCTAATTTTTCAATAGCTACTTTTCCATTGGAGGCGCTTTCGTATTTGAACCCAAAATCGTCTAATAATGTTTTAAGTAATAATTGATTAAGTACCATATCTTCAACCACTAATACTTTTATGTTTTTAATTTCAGAATCCAATTATATATGATCTACTTCTGATTCCAACTCTGCGTTGGTTTTATCAAAACTTAAAATAAAACTAAATGTTGAGCCAACGCCCACTTTACTTTTTACGTGTATGCTTCCCCCCCTGTGGTTCTACTAATTGCTTTACAATAGCAAGGCCTAGGCCGGTTCCGCCTTATAACCTTGATGTTCCGGCAGATGCTTGTTCAAAATTTTCAAAAAGGTTACTTATTTTATTTTCGGGTATGCCAATGCCGGTATCATTAACTGTAAATTCTATTGTTACTTTTTCTTCGTCTTGGGATACTAAATTAACGCTTACGGTTATTTTACCTTTTGTGGTGAATAATTCTATCTCTTTATTATACGGAATGATATACACATTATTAGGCTCAATCTTCGCCATATTTTCCACTTCCAGAACGTTCGTTTTTGTATTCTTTGATAACAAAGGCACAAGCAAGCTTTTATGGTCTGGGCTCAAATGTTGCATAAAAATGAATGCCATTCCAGTAGTAGAAGAAATGTTTTTTTTAAACAAGGTAATTGCTTCTAAACCACCGGCAGAAGAGCCAATAGCAACTATAGTAAAAGAATCTTTTTTTATACTTCGCTTAATAGCCGGCTTTTTATTTTTTGAAATAATGACGGTAGTAGATTTCATGATATGCTATTGTACTTCTTATGAATA
Organism: Bacteroidota bacterium; assembly: GCA_025359355.1. Classification (GTDB taxonomy): domain Bacteria; phylum Bacteroidota; class Bacteroidia; order B-17B0; family Aurantibacillaceae; genus UBA4416. The sequence continues at coordinate 8,161 of JANYGR010000309.1, forward strand.
AATCTTGAGATTAAACTCACTAATAAGGGAGAGCTTACTGAAAAATAGTCTATGGTGAATGTATGTCTATATATCCTGAGAAACTTAATTGTTTAACGCTATATCTTACATACATCAATTGTTCCTGATAAAGCTCGTCTTTACTGCATTTACTGGAACAATTAAATCCTATACTAAAAAACCCATACTTCTATGATTAAGAAGTATGGGTATAAAAGAGTCACATTAATTTAGTTTACTGCAACAATATAAAATTATAGTTTAATTAATCTTGCAACTGATTTTTGTTTACCATCCGTTACTTCTACAATATATGAACCATTAGCTAAAGAAGAAAAATCATAAACTTTAGAGAAATTTTCTGTAAGCTTAATAGTCTCCGTTCTTACTATATTTCCAAGGATATCGTATACATTAATAACCGTGTTATCAGTATCTAAATAATGAGCGGATGTAACGTCTATCTTAACTGAGCTTGAAAAGGGATTAGGATATAATTGAATCGTTAATCCGGTTGCATTAGCATATTGACTTAACCCAGTAGTAGTTGCTGTAATTGTAAAGTTTTTATCATTTAAGTCAAAAAAGATATTTCCAACACTTTCAACTTTCACGCGACAAGTTGTGCTTGTTACTGTTAAACTTGGCATCGTAACTAATTGTGTACCATCGTTTGGTGTATTTGCTAATACCATTGTATATGTCAATCCCGCATCTGTACTTACATAAATATTAACATTAGCGCAATTTACAGGCGCCGCATTTGTTCCATTTACATTCCAAGTAATAGTTTGTATTGAACTACTTGGATAAGAAATGCCAGTAGTGCTTTGTGATGTCACTGCAAAAGGTCCAGTCGCATTTACAGTGATTGTAGAAATGGCATAGCATAAGCCACCGCCTCCCATTTTATTATCTCTAGCAGTTAATCTAAATTTAAGTGTTTGCGCTGTAGTTGGTAAAAACTCTCCGATAACAGTTGTATAAGATGTTGGTCCCGCCAAGATAGAACTTAAGATAGGAAATGAACGCGTTGGAGAAGTTGTTGGATTATA
>JANYGR010000320.1 GCA_025359355.1 Bacteroidota bacterium
GCTTCATCCGCAATTTCTACCCCTAAAATATCGGAGCTGCGTTGCACGATACCTGTTAATACTTTACTGTCATAATAATTTAAGCGGGATGTAATTCCGAAACGTGCGCGTAAAGGCGCTGTTAGTAAGCCACTACGAGTAGTAGCGCCAACTAGAGTGAATGGATTTAATTTAATTTGAACCGTGCGAGCGTTTGGCCCGCTATCAATCATAATATCAATTTTATAATCTTCCATAGCAGAATATAAATACTCTTCTACGATGGGGCTCAAACGATGAATTTCATCAATAAATAACACATCAAAGGGCTCGAGGTTAGTTAGTAATCCTGCCAAATCGCCTGGCTTATCAAGCACAGGACCGCTTGTTACTCTTAAATTAACACCCAAATCATTAGAGATAATATGAGCCAGTGTGGTTTTTCCTAAACCTGGAGGGCCGTGTAACAATACATGATCGAGGGCTTCTTCTCGTTTTTTAGCAGCTTGAACAAACACCAATAAATTATCCACCACAGATGCTTGTCCACTGAAATCGTTGAATTCAATGGGGCGTAAGGCTTTTTCATAGTCCTTATCTGTGTTGTTTAACTTTTCGTTATGAGCGTCTAAATTATCATTCATTATCACTGTAAAAATACGTAATTATAAAATGCATAACTGCTATGAATTGTAGCAATTTTATAAATGTTGTTTTAAATATTTAGTTATACTAAAACTTAGTGAGTTAATTTTCCCCTATCTTTTTCCTTAGATGAAAAAGAAACAAAAAATCAAGTCAAAAATATGCTCCACCCTCCTCACGGAATTCTACGATTTTCACGTTCCGCTATCGCTACACTAAAATCTTGAATTCTCGTTTCACCTCTTCTCTGCTCGCATTTTTGACAGGCCTACGCTCTTGTTCCATTCAACATTTTCTAAAATATAATCTATTTTGTTCGATAGATGTGCTTAATCTAATCCATTGTTATTTTTAATTTTAGTGGAGTTAGATATTATTCTTCATTTCTGATTAGTTTTGTATAATTAATTTAAATGAAAAAAAACATCTGCATATTTATTATAATGTTAGCGGTATTTAATTGTGATTTATTTTCACAATCGTTAAATATATTATACACACATAAAAAGTATAATTATAAAAAGTATTATTATTCAGAATCTCCTAGGATGAATGCCAAAGAATTAGCAGATGAAAATAATATTTTTTGTTATGGAAATTATAGTGATATTCTTAAGAATGGAAATTGGATTTATTTTTACCCATCTGGAAAGCCTTTTGCAATAGGTAAATACAAGGATGGTTATAAAACTGGTAAATGGAAATATTTTTATGCAAATACTTATGAAACAAGAAAGTATTTAAAAAAACATCAAGTAAAAGATAACATTTTCATTGACCAATATGGTAAGCCTGAAATGACGGATACAATTCATTACGGAAGAGAAATAGTAATTAAACACATCGGACATCAAGAACAATTTCCAGGAAGGTTTGTTGATTAGATTTACTTACAACACATCAGCCACCGTAAAGGTGCTACCACCAACAAAAATCAGATCGCTTGCTTTGGCTAGCTTTTTAGCCTTTTCTAGGGCTTCTGGTACAGTTTTAAATGTCTTACCTTTCAATCCAACTTTAGTTGCTTGTATGCATAATTCTTTTTCATCCAAGGCTCTGGGAATAGATGCTTTGCAAAAATAATATTCGGCATCTTTCGGTAAGAGTTTTAATATTTTGCCGAGGTCTTTATCATTTACCATTCCTAAAACGAAATGCAATTTTTTATATGTATACCGATTTAAATTTTGAAGCACTTCTTTAATACCATCTTCATTATGACCTGTATCAGCTATGACTAAAGGCTTTTGAGAAAGGGTTTGCCATCTGCCTTGCAATCCTGTTAGTTTTTGTACTTGTTTTAAGGCATCAATAATAGCATGTTCTTGAATGATATATCCTTTTTCTTTTAAAATCTCCACGGTGTTTAATACGCCCGGTAAATTTTTTAATTGATAGGATCCCAATAAATCTAAGGTGTAATGGTGAGTGGTGTTTGTTTTTTTATGAAGGATGTCAATCTGCAATAATTCTTTGTCGTAACTGTACGAATTTATTTTATAGTTTTTGTCGGCAAACTCAAGTGGTGCCTTTAATTCGCGAGCTCTGTTACCAAAGACGGTCAAGCATTCTATTTGTGTTTGACTGATTGTTACAGGAATACGCGCTTTAATGATGCCTGCTTTTTCTGCTGCAATTTTTTGAATGGTATCGCCTAATAAATTCACATGGTCGAAGCCAATGTTTGTAATAAGGCTGCATACGGGCGTTATCACGTTGGTAGAATCTAACCGTCCGCCAAGTCCCACTTCGATAATAGCAACATCTACTTCTTGCTGTGCAAAGTAATGAAAGGCTAATCCAACGGTCCATTCAAAAAACGAAGGTTCTATGGCTTCAAATTTAGATTGGTAAT
>JANYGR010000329.1 GCA_025359355.1 Bacteroidota bacterium
CGATTTGCTGTTTGAGCGCAGCGAGTTCAAATCGTCAGTTTGATGAACGATATTTTTTAGCGAAATTTTAAGCAGTCTTGAATTTTGCTTCTTTGTTTCAAGACAAAGAAGAGCATAAAACATTTTGCCGCCAAAAGTTTAAAAGAAAAATTAAAAACCCAAGTAATGTTACAATTTCAGCGGTTCAAGACAAAGAAAAATCGAAAATCATTTAAGGAAAAAAGATAGAAATAAAGAAAAGGGCTCGGCCTTATTCCACTCTCTTAATGGTACAACCAATCGATTTGGTTTCCTGCATTTTAGGAGTCTCGTTTTTAGTTAAGGCATCAATCGCATCTTTCAAATAATGAGCCTTTGCTTGAGTTGCATCTTTCACATTATCATCTATAGCGCCTTTGTATACTAAGCCTTTAGTATTAAACAAAAAACATTGAGGTGTGCGCGTAGCACCAAAAGCATCTGCTAGTTTGGAGTTAGCATCCACTACATAAGAGCAAGTATATTTTTGAGCAGTTGCGTATTTCACCATTTGGTCAAAGCTATCCTCTTCGGTACGTTGAGCTTCATTACTATTAACAATGATACATCCAATGCCTAATTTCAAACAGTTATCACTTATCTCTTTAATACGAGTTTCGCTTAATTTAACGTATGGGCAGGTATTGCATGAAAAAATAACCAATAAACCCTTAGCTGTTTTAGCCATGTTTAAGGATACTTCTTTTCCACTCACGTCTTTCATTTTTTCATCAGCTAAAGGAAGTGGCGCATTTATAGCTATTTCTGAACTAACAGATGTATTAATAAAAGACAGTAAAAAACCACAAGCAATTAATAGTGCAAAAAATATAAAACCTTTTTTCATTGTTATATTATTTAATTTCGAACGAAGTTAGCAAAACGATTTAGGTGAGGGTTCTTTTTCCTCGATAAAATGTCTTCATTCGTCTAATTTTATCTAAAATTACTACCTCAATACAGTCACATGCCCTACGTAATCATGGTTTCGGTTAAATACATCCTTTAACTTAACTTTCCATGTATACACGTCTTGTTGAACTAGACCTGGCTTACCTTGTACGGTTCCATCCCAACCCCTATTTAGGTCATTTGTATAATAAATATTAACTCCCCAACGGTCAAAAATCCACATTTCGTATGTCACAATACCTATTCCCATTCCGGTAAAGATATCATTAACACCCTCGGTACTACCAGGTGTAAAAGCATTAGGAATGTAAAACACAAATTCAGGTTCAACTTTTACAGTTACAGTTGCTTCAGACACACAGCCGTGAATAGAGGTGGCAATTAGGTCAACCACATAATCTTGAGCAACGGTGTAAGTATGAGTTGGACTGGTAAGCGTTGAGGTATTTGCGGCTATTGAACCACAATACGCATCACCAAAATTCCAACTATAACTTGTAGCTCCCTGAGAGGTGTTTAGGAAGAAGATGTTAGGGTCTGTAATCGTTGTTACTAAAGGATCTGGAACAAAAGAGGCAACAGGCACAGGATACACTTCTATCATTTGCGGAATAGATAGAGACGTAGAACATAAATGATTGGAGGTTGCTGTTAATGTTACACTGTATAAGCCCGTGTTGTTATAACAGTGCGCTGGATTTTGAGAAGTACTTGTACCACCATCTCCAAAGTTCCACGACCATGATTGGATATTATCAGGAGGAGTAATGGTTGATTGATCTGTAAAGTTTACGCAATGTACTGGACAACCTTTAGGATTATCAACCGTGAAACTAATAACAGGATTAGGATAAAAATTAACAACAACGGTTGAGGATACATTTTGACAAGGAGCCGTTGCAATAGCTGTTAAACTTAAGGTAACAGAGCCACTTGTAAACTCGGCAACCGTTGGATTATAAGTAGGATTTAAGGCAGAAGCACTTGGGCTAAAACTACCTGAACCGCCACTCCAAACACTACTATTGGTAGAGCCTCCTATAGTACCACTTAAAGGAATATTATTGGTGCCAGCACATACTGGAATTGCAGAACCCGCATTAACTGTTGGCAATGGAAGTACTTTTACTAATACTTGAGCATTAGATTGACAAGATGTCGATGATTCAGTGGTGGTTACCACGTAAGTTGTATTTACAGGAATAGCACCGCCATTTACGCCTG
>JANYGR010000353.1 GCA_025359355.1 Bacteroidota bacterium
AAATTTCAGAACTCAATTTTTATTAGAAGCTTTAGTTGATTTGGATAAAAGCTTATGTGATCTTGGGTCAGGTTTAATGATTGTGAGGGGAAAGCCAGAATATGAATTATTTAAACTTGTACAAAAATTCAAGGTTCAAAAAGTATTTAGCAAAAAAGAAGTTGCCTTTGAAGAGAAGCAAACTCAAATGCGAGTAGAAAAAGAACTATGGAAATTACATTGTACTCTCGAAACATTCAGTACAAGTACGTTGTACCATGCACAAGATTTACCTTTTGCGTTGAAAGATATACCTGATGTATTCACTAACTTTAGAAAAAGAATTGAAAAAGAATCTACTATTAGAGAAGTCTTTTTAATGCCTAGGACTATCAATTCTCCAGTTATTGATGAGTTACATTTACCCAGAATGAACCAATTAGGTTTAGAAGCCATTATCAAAGATTGTCGTGCAGCTATTGATTTTAAAGGGGGAGAAACTGAAGGCTATAAAAGATTGAAACACTATTTTTTTGAAACGCAAGCTATATCTACTTATAAAGAAACTCGTAACGGAATGGTAGGCGAAAATTATTCTACTAAATTTTCGGCTTGGTTAGGATTAGGTTGTTTATCACCACGTGAAATTTATTATGAATTAAAAAAATATGAAGCTCAATTTTCAGCAAATGAATCAACCTATTGGTTAGAATTTGAATTACTATGGCGTGATTACTTTAGGTTTATGATGAAAAAATATTCGAATAAGTTTTTCCAGCAGGCTGGTATACAAGCTAAAACCGATAATTTGCATAAACATAATAAGGAATTATTATCAACTTGGATTAATGGACAAACAGGTATTGATTTTATAGATGCCAATATGCTAGAACTTAAATTAACTGGGTTCATGAGTAACCGTGGTCGGCAAAACGTAGCAAGTTATTTATGTAACGATTTAAAATTAGATTGGCGCTATGGCGCTGCTTATTTTGAACAGCAATTAATAGATTATGATGTATGCAGCAATTGGGGAAATTGGGCTTATTTAGCAGGCGTAGGAAACGATCCACGTGGAAACAGAGTTTTTAATATTGAAAAGCAAGCTAATGATTATGATGCCAAAAGAGAGTTCAGAAATTTATGGTTAACATAGATTTACAAACAAAAATAAATAAACATTAAAGGTAAAATGTTAATCTAGGATTTCAACTAAATCTTTTATAGATATAATCCGTTTAACGCGTGCAGGCAACTTAAATGAGATTTCTGGTAAATGACCTGAAACAAGCACCTTACCTTTTTTTACAGAGTTTGCTAATTTATCAAAAAACAATTTTAATTCTTCTTCTACTCGAGGCGTAGTGATGTATGTATAAATATAATCAGGCGCATACGAATCACAAACCTGTAACACATCGTCTAAAGGTACATTTTGACCTAAATAAATAGTTTGATTTCCTTTTTCACGAATCATGTAATTAGCCAATAATAAACCTATTTCATGCATTTCACCTTCTGGTAAAAACAACAAAAATTTAGAATTTATGTTTTTTGATAACGATTGTTTATCTATAGCTACTATTATTTTTTGTCGAATTAAATTACTAATGAAATGTTCTTGCGCAGGCTGTATATTTCCCATTGTCCAAAGCATTCCAACCTTATCCAAAAAGGGATAAACCATTTTTGTAACAGTATCTACAAATCCTAAATGCAGTACTGATGATGAAAATACGGTTTCAAACAATTCCTCATTCAGCTCGATCATTGCAACCACTAAATTATTTATTTTATCATCGGTTGACTGATCATTCTCTTGAAGATTATAGAATGAAGCCAATGCATCATTAAGTTCTTTGGAATTCATCAAACTGATTTTAGAAATCTTCAGTCCATTTTTTATTAAATACGAAATATTTAATAAACGCTTTAGTTGCTCATCATCGTAATAACGAATATTGGTATCCGTTCTACTTGGTTTTAATAATCCATAACGAACTTCCCAAATACGTATTGTATGAGCCTTGATGCCTGAAAGTTGCTCAAGGTCTTTAATCGAATATGCTCCTATTTGTTTCAATATTTAACTTCAAATGTAAATTAAACATTTGAAATAGAAAATAGTTTAGCATGAGTTGATAATTAAAATACAATTAGCTAAAATCCTATTCAATTGTATCACAGATAAAGTTCAACTAAAAACCTTACAAAACCGTATATTTACTCTTTAAAACATCATATTATTTATTAAACTTTATTATGCCATTTTCTTCTCTTGGATTATCACCCGCTTTACAAAAAGCCTTAGCTGAGCAAAACTATGCAAAGCCCTACCCTATTCAAACTGAAGCTATACCAGCCATTTTAGAAGGCAAAGATATTTTAGGAATTGCTCAAACGGGCTCAGGTAAAACTGCCAGCTTCGTATTACCCATATTAGAGCAATTTCAAACACAAACAACTACTAAAAATAGGCACATCAAAGCATTGGTATTAGTACCAACCAGAGAACTTGCCATGCAGGTAAATGAAGTGTTTAAGACATTAAGTAATAAATTACCGGAAAGAACAAAAAGCTTGGCAGTGTTTGGCGGTGTAGCTATTAACCCTCAAATGATAGCCTTACAAGGCGTTGAAATATTAGTAGCAACACCTGGGCGATTATTAGAATTAATTTCGACACGAGCTGTTTCTTTGTCTGCTGTAAAAATTTTAGTGATTGATGAAGCTGATAAAATGCTAAATCTAGGGTTTAAAGAAGAAATGACTCAGGTATTTGGGTTATTACCTAAAAAGCGTCAAAACCTTTTATTTTCAGCCACACTGAGCGATGATTTAAATAATATCAACAGAAATTTATTGCGCAACCCGGTAGTTGTTAAGGTTGAAGAAGAGGTTAAAAATTTAGACTTAATTAAACAATTTGCTTATTTAATTACAGAAGAAAAAAAAGGTCCATTACTTCGTTACATCATTAAACAAAATAAAATAAAACAAGTATTAGTATTTACGTCCTCTGTTCATAGAGCAGATGCAGTAGCTGTTAAGCTTAATGCTAACGGAATTGATGCTTATGCAGTTCATAGTAAAAAAAGTCAAGAGGCTCGAACGGAAGCTTTAAGTTTATTTAAATCTGGAAAAATAAGAGTACTCGTAGCTACTGATTTAATGGCGCGTGGTATTGATATTAAATTTTTACCTTATGTAATTAATTACGAATTACCACGTTCTCCAAAAGATTATGTACATCGTATTGGAAGAACAGGTAGAGCAGAATCTTCTGGTGAAGCCATTTCATTGGTGAGTCCGGAAGAAGAACATCATTTTAAAGTTATTCAGAAAAAAATGGGTAAGAGTGCGACTTTAATTGATGGCAATACTCTTGATTTAAAAGGCTTTTAAAACGTTTTATTTTCAAGAGCTAAATAATGAGTTACTTGATGTTGATGGTTATTAATAGGAAAAATAGTAACTTCGCAATTATACTCCTCCTCGTTTTTTTTATAGTTTGTAATTACTTCCGTAAACGGTAAATTAAGTCCTAATTGCTCTTTAATACGTTTTTGTGTTTCTTGACATGTATTTTTTCCTTGTAAAAATTTAGGGGATTTCCCTAAAGCATAATTAGAAGGATAACCAGTCATTCGAGAAAAATTTTTATTTACCCACTGTATCTTAAGTGCTGAATTTGTTAATACCAATGCATAGTATTCATTTGTGAGTATAGATTTCAAATTCGTTTTCCAGTCAAATTTCTCTTGAAATTTTTGAAGCACAATCATTTCTTTTTCTTTATTTGCCTTTTGAATTAATTGAGATGAATGATCATTAAATATACCCCAACTCATAAGAGAATGTGGTTTTAATTCTGGCTGAATTATTCTTTGTTTAATTTTTTGGTATTCGTAATCATTTAACGATTCTAAATAAATATCTAAGCACATCATATGTCTTAAATTATCTTGGTATTTACTCATCTAAATTTATTCTAAAGTATATTATTTAATTAACAACAGAGCAAGAGAATTGTTTATGGTTAAAATATATTTTTATAATAGCAGAAATGTCATCTACCGTTAAGAGTTTCTAATATTTAGATAAACCTTTCTAATAGTCACAAATACTAATATAAAGGTAGTGTAACAAATAAAAAATGGGATAATAAAATCAATCAATCCACACGCTAACATAATAGCCATAATTAATAATTGAAACCCTAATCCATAAATAGAAATCATTGTCATAAACCAATTTGGAAATAAAATGATCTTATGCGCTTTTCTATCTAAAGTATAAATAATCTTATCATATATCCCATACAATATCAGATACATAATAAATAAGACATTAACCACTTTTTGATTTTCACCTAATAATGCCAATGGCCTTTTAGTTTCAAAAATTTTACTGGTTGTGTCTCCTCCCGCAGTATTTGTTCGTAAAATTACATAATAGTAATTATACAGAGTTCCTTGTAATTGCATACAGGCGTATGCGATCAAGCTCATCCACCATACCGATTTCGCAACATAACAGATAGATATGAAAAATAAAAAATTCAAGATGTTATCAAACACTGAATCTAAGTATCGGCCTATATAAGATGGTGTTTGTTTAGCACGCGCTAACTCTCCATCAATTGCATCAATAATTGATTTTAAGATCAGAAAAAAACCAGCAGCAACATAATAACCATTCAGAATACAATACACAGCTGTCAAGCCACAAACCCCAAACAATAAGGTAATATGAATGGCAGTTACTTTAGTATCTTTTAATTTCTGAGCACAAGCTATTGCTATAGTCCTTCCGTAGTCGGAGACATCAATAAATTTTTCTTCTGCTGAGAGTTTAGACATTCAATAAACTTAAGAGTGCAATGATAAAAGATTAATCTTACTTATCATCATAACCTATAAAAGTTTATAATGTTTAGATAAAATAAGAAACTACGACTAAGTATTAGCTTTTATCCTTTTACGTTCCTGAAATTTAAAAAATAAAATCTTTAATCCATCTGCCGTAATAACATATAACAGCAATATTAAAGCAATGGCAATGATTTGCTGAGTATGAGCTATCCCTAAACTTAAAGCGCCAGCTAAAGGCGATATAGGTAAAATAACCGTAATAGCAAAGGCAATAGCACTCGTGATAATTAAGGCCTTTCCTGGTTTACTGTGGATGAAGGATTTTTTAGTTCTGATAATAAATAAAATGCATAACTCTGTTAATACAGATTCTAAAAACCAACCTGTTTGAAAATCAGAATCCTTCAATTTAAAATGAAAATACATGATATAAAATGTTATACCATCAAATAAAGAACTATGAATACCAAATACAATCATAAAATTCCGAATCACTTTCATATCCCACTGTCCAGGTTTAGCAAGCGCTTCATCATCTACATTATCAGATGCTACTGATAAATAAGGGAAATCCGTTAGGAAATTAGTTAATAATATTTGCTTAGGTAACATCGGCAAAAATGGAAGCATGAGAGATGCTCCAGCCACACTAAACATATTACCAAAGGTAGCTCCCGTGTTAATTAAAATATATTTCATTGAGTTAGCAAAAGATTTTCTTCCTTCCAAAATACCATCTACTAACACAGATAAATCTTTTTCTAACAATACAAAATCTGCTACTTCCTTTGCTACATCCACTGCATCATTTACAGAAATACCTGCATCTGCAGCATGTATAGCAGCTACATCATTAATCCCATCACCCATGTAAGCAACCGTTTTTCCGGCCTTTTGTAAAGCTTTGATAATTCTTTCCTTTTGGTGAGGTTCTATTTCTGCAAACACATTTGTCTGAACTGCCTTAACTGCCAATGCTTCAGGCGACATGGTATTAAGGTCTTCCCCCGTTAAAATCTTAGGTTCCGGTATACATAATTGTTTAGCCGTATACATAGCGATGTAACGGTTATCTCCCGTAATAATTTTAGTACTTACATTCAATTTATTTAACCTTTCAATTGAATCTATTGCACTATCTTTTAATGGATCCATTAAAAGAATAAAGCCTAAAAAAATCATATTTGTTTCGTCCTCTTTAGTCAATTTACCAACATGATTTTCTTTCTTACAAAGACCTATGGCTCTAAATCCTTGCTCACCATAGTTTTTAAATATGGTTTCAATGTTTACTTTAACACTATCTGTTATTTCAGATACAACTCCATTCTCTTCATAAGAAGTACAGATACCTAAAATATTAATAACAGCGCCCTTGGTAATAATGGTATTAGTATTTTGTGATTTAACCAAAATAGATAATCTCTTTCTAATAAAATCATAAGGTATTTCATCAGCTTTTTCATAACCATCAATATTAATATTGAGTTTAATGATTGCTTCATCGATGGGATTATTAAATCCATTCTGAAAAAACGAATTCATATAAGCCCACTTTTTTAATGACTCGTTTGGCTTACCCAGTGGGTCTGCCATCTCCTTCACCTCAATAATACCCTCTGTAATTGTTCCTGTTTTATCTGTACATAAAATATCAACTTCACCAAAATTAAAAATAGACGATAACTTTTTAACGATCACTTTTTTTGTCATCATTCGCTTAGCTCCAGCCGACATGGCAAAGGTCATAATAGCAGGTAATAACTCAGGTGCCATTCCAACGGCTATTGCCAATGAAAACAAGATAGAATCAAACAACGGTTTTTTGAAATACAGATTCACACCTAAAATCAATAACGCCAAAACAACCGTTATTTGGAGAATAAAAAAGCCAAAATGTTTAATCCCTTTTTCAAAAGCTGTTTCAGATTGATTCGAGATACTTTTTTGTATTTTACCGAAAACAGAATCTAGTCCTGTAAATACAATAATAGCTGTAGCTTTTCCACTAACAACGCTTGTTCCTTTCCATAAACAATTTGTTTTAGCTGCAATAGTCGATGACTCTTTAAGATCACCCTCCATTTTTTCTACAGGAAAAGATTCTCCTGTTAAAGTACTTTCGTTCACGTGAAGTTCGTTACTACTGATAATCCTACAATCGGCGGGAATAATATCACCTGCATTAAATATAATAATATCTCCTTGAACAACGTCTTCTGTATTTATTGACTCTTCTTTTCCATCACGTATTACGAGACATTTCAGTTTAATTATTTGCTGGAGTTTCTCCACAGCTCTACCAGCTTGCTGTTCCTGAAAGAAACTCATCAAGCCAGTACTTACTAAAATAAATAGAATGATGAGTGTATCAGAATTTTCGCCTAAAACAGCGGAAAGAATAACAGCCACAACCAATAATAAAATCAATGGGTTTGTAAACTGTCGAACTAATAATTTAAACTCTCGCTTAAATCGTGTTTCTTTTTTTTCTGCTTTATGTAACTCAACTAGTCGTTGTTTAGCTATTTCACTTGATAATCCAGCTACACTAGAATTTAAACTGGAATAAATGCTTTCTATTGAATCCGAAGAAATATTCATTATTATAAAATTAAATGTTTAATAAATAACTTATGTTCTTATTCTAAAATAATACAATACTTAAAGATAACAGTAAAAACAGAAAAGTCTTGCTAGTTGCAGGACTT
>JANYGR010000378.1 GCA_025359355.1 Bacteroidota bacterium
AATAATATATACGATTTCATCTTTAATAGCGAATTGTATGTTTAATAACCCAACTGTATTTAATGCAACAGCAATTGTTTTGGTATGTTGCTCCATTTGTTTCAACACATTGTCTGACAAGTCAAACGTTGGAAGCACCGCATAACTATCACCACTATGAATGCCCGCAGGTTCAATGTGTTCCATCATCCCAATAATATATACATCCTTGCCATCACAAATAGCGTCGGCTTCTGCTTCTATAGCGCCTTGTAGGAAATGATCTAATAATACTTTATTGTCAGGTAAATCATTTAATAGTTTTACTACATGTTGTTCTAATTCTTCTTCGTTAATCACAATCTTCATAGATTGCCCGCCCAGTACATAACTCGGACGAACCAACAACGGAAAGCCTAATTCTTTAGATAAAGTAATAGCTTCTTCGGCATCGTTGATTACACCGAATTTTGGATAAGGAATATTGTTATCTTTTAATAAGTTCGAGAAAGCCCCCCTATCTTCCGCTAAATCCAAGGATTTAAAATCAGTACCAATAATTTTAACACCGTATTTTTCTAACTTCTCAGCTAACTTTAAAGCTGTTTGTCCGCCTAACTGTACAATAACGCCTTCAGGTTTTTCGTGTTGAATGATGTCGTAAATATGTTCCCAAAATACTGGCTCAAAATATAATTTATCAGCCTTGCTAAAATCCGTACTAACGGTTTCGGGGTTACAATTAATCATAATGGTTTCGTAACCCATCTCTTTGGCTGCTAATACGCCATGTACACAGCTATAATCAAATTCAATTCCTTGTCCAATACGATTAGGGCCTGAACCTAAAATAATTACTTTCTTTTTTTCTGAACGTATGCTTTCATTTTCATCTTCAAACGTTGAATAGTAATACGGTGTTTTTGCTTCGAACTCTGCCGCGCAAGTATCCACCATTTTGAACACACGGTTAATATTAAATTCTTTACGCTTATTATACACCTCACTTTCTAAACAACGTAACAAATGCGCTACTTGTCTGTCGGCATAACCCATTTGCTTTGCCTCGTATAGTAAGTCTTTCGGGATATCTTGTAAACGGTATTTCGATACTTCGTGTTCTAGAGCAATCATTTGTTCGATTTGCTCTAAGAACCACATATCAATACGTGTTAACTTTTGAATTGTTTTGATAGAGATTCCCATTTTGAGCGCATCATAAATCATAAACAAACGATTCCAACTTGGGCGCTCTAATCCTTCTAATAATTCTGCTTGATTAGTGTTTTCTTTTCCGTCAGCTCCTAAACCATTACGCTTTATTTCTAAGGATTGACAAGCTTTTTGGAGTGCTTCTTGAAAAGAACGTCCTATCGCCATTACCTCTCCAACGGATTTCATTTGAAAACCTAATTCACGATTACAGCCTTTAAATTTATCGAAATTCCAACGAGGGATTTTTACAATCACATAATCCAACGTTGGTTCAAAATAAGCCGATGTTGATTTGGTGATTTGATTTTGTAATTCATCCAAAGTGTATCCAATGGCTAATTTACTGGCAATACGAGCAATAGGATAACCGGTAGCTTTACTTGCTAATGCTGATGAACGAGATACACGAGGATTAATTTCAATGGCAATGATTTCTTCTTTTTCATCATCACTCACCGCAAATTGCACATTACAACCTCCTGAGAAATTACCAATACTACGCATCATTTTAATAGCCATCGTACGCATACGTTGATACGTGCTGTCACTTAATGTTTGCGCAGGTGCTACGGTAATACTGTCGCCAGTGTGCACTCCCATCGGATCAAAATTTTCAATAGAACAAATAATCGTTACGTTATCGTTTTTATCGCGTAACAATTCTAATTCATATTCTTTCCAGCCTAATACCGCTTTATCAATTAATACTTCGTGTATAGGAGATGTTTGTAAACCTCTGTTTAATAAATGATCGTAATCTTCTTTTTTGTAAACTACTGAACCACCGCTACCACCAAGGGTAAACGAAGGACGAATTACTAAAGGAAAACCAAAATCTTGTGCAATGGATTTACCTTCTAAAAAAGATTTCGCAATTTTGGAAGGCGCCATGCCTACTCCAATTTCATTCATGCGAATACGAAATAAATCTCTGTCTTCGGTAACTTTAATGGCGTCGATATCAACGCCAATCATTTTTACATTATATTTTTTCCAGACTCCCAAATCATCACACTTCAATGCGAGATTTAGCGCTGTTTGTCCGCCCATAGTAGGCAATACAGCATCAATCTGACGTTCTTCAAGAATTTTGATAATTGATTTTACCTCTAATGGTAATAAATAAATGTGATCAGCAGTCACTTTATCCGTCATAATCGTTGCCGGATTAGAATTAATTAAAGTCACTTCAATCCCCTCTTCTCTGAGGCTTTTAGCCGATTGAGAGCCTGAGTAATCGAACTCACAGGCTTGTCCAATAACAATAGGACCTGAACCAATAATTAAAATGGATTTTATAGATGTATCTTTCATAGTTATAATATGGTTGCTT
The DNA here is from genome assembly GCA_025359355.1 of Bacteroidota bacterium. Lineage (GTDB taxonomy): Bacteria > Bacteroidota > Bacteroidia > B-17B0 > Aurantibacillaceae > UBA4416. The sequence goes on from JANYGR010000378.1 coordinate 2,528, forward strand.
GATGTTTTAGTAACAAAAAAACAAACTTGGTAAAGATAGTGCTTTGATGGACTTTAGCTCTATTAAGATTTTAACATTTAATTAAAAAGCTAGGTTTTATTATATTTTGTAAGTTTGGATATTGATTTTATTTAAAAAAATAGCTGTTTTCTT
>JANYGR010000386.1 GCA_025359355.1 Bacteroidota bacterium
CTATTAATTGGGAAACCTAAATTTTCCGAAGATGTATATTGATTTGTTTCTGTATTTAAAACCGACCTAAATACATCATATTCCCCCATAGTATTATGTCCTTTGGAACTAAAATATAAAGTCACACCATCAGGGTGTAAAAAAGGGGCATCTTCGTCTTTATCTGTATTAATATTTGCGCCTAAATTCATTGGTAGAGACCATTTTCCATTAGGTAATTTTTTGATACGATAAATATCCTTTCCGCCAAAACCACCGGGTTTATTGCTACTAAAATATATAATACTCGTATCGTTGCTAAAACAAGCACTTGTTTCAATAAATGGTGTATTAATTTCCGGACCTAATTTCTGAGGAACAGACCATCCATCGTAATCTGTATGACTGATATATAAATCTCCAGAAAGTTGATCTGCTGAAGTTCTATAGATGATCATATTATTGCCGTCAAAACTAAGAGCTACACAGGCATCATGCGTATTTGTATTAATAGGAGGCCCTATGTTTTTTGGTTCCCCCCAAGTTCCATCAGGTAAATGCTGAGAGATGTATACATCTTCGTAATAATTCCCATAAACATCTTTTAAATTACCTGTACTACCAGCCCTACGGGATGTAAAATATAAATAACTTTCATCAGGAAAAATTAACGGAACATAATCTGCATATATGGAATTTATTTTATCTCCAATATTTTTGATAATACTTCTATGTGGATTGCTCACAAAATCTTTAGCATTTTTACTACATGAAATTTGATAATCTATTTCTGCATTTGAGAAAGAACGTTGTTTTTCTGGTATAGCCTTGTATTTAGTGAAACTGTTAATTGCTTCATCAAAATTAGACGTCAAATGATATATTTGTCCGAAATAAAATTGAACTTCTGGTAGTTTGCTCGATTTTAGCTTAATGAGATTAATAAAACAAGAATCTGTTGGTTGCCCTAATTTTATGCGGCTAATGGCCGAATTAAGATTTGCTTTTTCATGATTAGGATCAATTGCTAATACTTTTTTATATGTAGAAATGGCGTTTACATAATCCTCCGTGTCAAAATACAAATCGGCATTATTTAAATCTTTCGCATATAGTTTTTTATCTATTTTCACTTGGGCAAATGAACTTATAGAAATAAAAAAAGTAAGTAAGTATAAAAATATTCTCATATTATCTTAATAAAAGTAAATCACCTGTTTTATTTATTTTTTTACCGTCAACGGTTGTTGCAATTATTTTCCAAACATATACATCTTGTGTACATAATTTACCCTTGTAATATCCGTCCCAACCTATAGTAACGTCTTTACTTACAAACAATAATTCTCCCCAACGAGAAAAAATATTTAATTCATATTTATCAATCCCTCTCAACACTGGATGAAACACATCATTATTTACATCATTTACTCCAAAACCACCTCCATTACCTCCAGTAGGATTAGGAGAAAAAGCATTTGGCACATCCACATCACTTTCCAAAATAGCAATTATTTTAGACGGTAACCTAAATGTGTCTCTACAACCTTTAGCATTTATCGCAATTAATTCAATTTGATATTCTCCAGCATTTAAGTATAAATGAGACGGGCTAACTTCTGAGGAGTTGGTATTATCTCCAAAATTCCAACTAAAGGTAGTAGCTCCCGATGAAAGATTAACACAATTTACAGGGTCTATGGGTACGAAAACCGTGTTAGGATTTGCTTGAAACAAGGCTATTGGCTTAGCAAATACTTTGATGATTTTTAATGAAGTATCTTTACAGCCGTAACTATTTGTTGCTATTAACTGTACAGTAAACGTTTTATTTGTTTGAGAATTATTATAATAAATGTTCGATACATTTCCAATAACTGAAATATTTCCATCACCAAAATTCCATTGGTAAGAAGCTACTCCAATGATATTAGGAAAATTAACAGTTAAAGGCGCACAACCCGAATCTGGCGTTGCTATAATAGGGAAATCAGGTTTAGGGTGAACGATAATAGGAACAACAATGGTATCTCTACAATTGTTAACTGATATGGCAATTAACTGAACTGTATTTGTAATATTGCTAGTTGTATTATTAATATACTGATGTGTAACATTAGTATTAGTTGACACACTTGTACCAAAATCCCAATTATAACTTAATGCTCCAGATGATGTATTTGTAAATGTTAATATTTTTGGAGAGCAACTAGGTGTATCTACTGTAAAATTTGCTTTAGGCTTAAACAATAATACAATCGGTTTAGTAATTGAATCTCTACATCCATTGGATGTTATGGCAACAAGCGTACAGCTATATGTTTGATTAGATATATTGCTCGAGTTTGTATAGGTATTATTCGCATTGACAGTATTAGTGGTATTACCATCTCCAAATTTCCACAAATATGTTGTTGCTGATACACTGGTATTAGTAAAGGAAACAGGTAATGGCGAGCATCCAACAGTTGGTGTCAATACAAAACCTGCCTGAGGCTTAGCATAAACAACAGGATAACCATAAGTTGTATCTATACATGAAAACGCATTTGATGCAATCAATTGAACCGAATAGGTTAAATTTGAAGTAGTTGAATTAGTAAAGGTATGCGAAGGATTTGCAACGAAAGATAATGGGGAACCGTCACCATAATCCCACGTATAACTCACCGCTCCTAGTACTGGTGGAAAATTAATACTCAATGGTGAACACCCACTATTTGGCACCATTGTAAAGTTAAAAATAGGTTTTGGGTAAATCTGAATATTTAATGATGTACTGTCTTTACATCCATTACTACTTGTTGCAACTAATTGTGCGGTGTATGTTTGCAATAAAAGCGTTGAATTTGTATACGTATGAGATAACACAGCTGCTGAAGAATTACTCGATGTAGCATCTCCAAATGTCCAAACATAACTTGTAGCACCTACTGAATTATTAGTAAAAGTTGCAACAATGGGCGAGCAGCCTAATGGAGCACTAATTGTAAATGATGCAGTTGGTTTTGGAAAAACAGTTACTGTTGCCGTATGCGTATCAGCACAACCAGCACCTGTTTGAGCCGTTAAGGTAATTGTATAAATTTTATTGGTAGTTAATGTATTGGTATACGCTTGAGATGTATTGGTAAATGTTGAAGTAGATCCATTTCCTAAATTCCAATTATATGATGTAGCATTAGCAGATGTATTTGTGAAATTAACCGATAAAGTGGGGCAACCATTTAACGGAGTCAATGTGAAGTTTGCTGTAGGTTTAATATTAATAACAATATTTTGCAGAACCGTATCCGCACAATTAGCCGTATTAACAATTAACTGGGCAGTATATGTGTTTTGTGCTGTAAAAGTATGGGTTGGATTTTGAACGGATGAAGTCGCTGTCGGAGAAGCATCACCAAAATTCCAACTCCAACTGGTTATAGGACCTCCGACTCCCGTAGTGGAATTATCTGTAAATGATGCTATAGCAGCAACGCAAGCGGATGTGGGAGAAAAGGCGGCTATTGGTTTAGCATAAACCGTAATCGGAGCTGTGAACGATTTTACGCAGGTATTGGCCGCCGTTACTGTTAAAGATGCTACATAATTACCCGTTGTTGCGTAATTTTGGGGCGGTGGTAGTAAACCATTAAATGTATTACCATTACCAAAATTCCAATTCCAAACTGTAGCACTTGTAGACATATCTGTAAAAATAGCTCCAGTAATATTATCACATCCTTTATTAGGACTAACAGAGAAATTAGCCGTTGGTTGTGGTAAAATATTAATAACCACTTTATCAGTATCTGTACAAGCCGAACCACCACCGGCCACTAACGCAACTAATGCAACAGTATAAGTTCCTGCACTCACATAAGTGTGAGTTTGAGGGCCAAAAGGCTTCGGAATGAATCCTCCTCCATCTCCAAAATCCCATTTATAAATATAACCTGTTGCACTTGTATTTGTAAACGTTATAGCGGAACCTTGACATAAAGGAATAGCAGGAGCTATAACCCCTGCCGTTGGCGGATTAACAATAATTACAGTAATTGTTTTGGTATTAACACCACATAAATTACTATCCTCTAATATGACATTGTAACTTCCTACAGAAGGGTATGTAATTGTCATAGGAGCCGATGGAGGCCAAGGTTTCCAGCCAACAATAGAATCGTGACCTAAGCCCCAATAATTGCCAAAATGCCATCTTTCCTGCCTTTGAAACGTATTTCCTTGTGGCACGCAGTTTCTATTAGTAGAATTAGTAAACGCGAATGTATTGTCCGGCCAACATTTAACAAAAGCGCTTGGAGTGATATTCGCATTATCGATATCATAAATTTGGATCGGATTAAAATTTGCTATAGTTGGAATCGTTGTGCAATAATTTTTAGCGGTTAATGTGACGGCTGTTTGACAATTAACAGTTCCTTGAAGATACATGTGTGATACTGTTTGCCCAGCATTTGTGTAATTAAACGTTTGAATTGGTGAACCATCTCCGAAATTCCAAGTAAAAACTGTTGTTTCGGATACATCTGTACTAGAGTTTGAAAATAATAAAGAGTGTGGCGCACAGGCAGTTGTAACTCCTCCAATAGGAATTTGTATAGACGCATTCACCGGTTTCTCCATCACGGCAATTCCAGTGATCGTGCAATTAGGTGCAGAAGTAGTTATAGTAATTTGAAACGTATCAGGTGTAGCAGAATTATACACATGGTTTATTAATGAATTTGCAGTATATGAGCCTCCAACAGCATTGGACGTTCCATCTCCCCAATTAATAGTGTATGCTCCCCATCCAGTATTTGAAGAAACATTCATATTATAAACACCTGTTCCTTGGCAATCTATAAAATATGGTTTAGTAACTAAATTGCCTAAGTAATCATAAATTTGAGGGCATTGAGCAGTAATCTGTTTTACAGTAACCAATAATAAAAATATGTACAAGTAGCGTTTAAGCATAGTCAGTATTTAAAATAAAAACAGGTTCTATAAGCCGAGTTCTGTTTTCCCGAAGGAACTTTCATCATTTATCTATGCAGCCTACCCTCTCTCATATAACTTGCGTTATTATGACGAGCAGCCATAAAATGAGAGTTTACATGGCCTTACAACATAAGAGGTTTATCCTATATAATTATCACTAATTATACATGTGAGCTCTTACCTCACATTTTCACTATGACCTTGATTACTCAAGGCTACTTGGCTTTCTGTGACACTATCTGTTATATTTTTATTTCTAAAAACATACCCATTCTTTCAAATGGCAAATTGCTCTGCGTTGCCCGGACTTTCCTCCCTTAATAATAAAGAGCGATGAAACAAACCTGTTTTCCAGCTAAAGTTACGGAATAATTACAAAGAATAGTCAAAATGTTAAAAAAATATCATTAACTATTCGCTGCACAAAATGTAAGATTTAAAGCATTATTAAATTTTACAACTAATTTCTAATTGTTTTAAATACGCCGCAGCTCTTTTTTCGGCAATGATATCTAATGATAATATTAATGTAGCTTGAATGATTAAACCTAGCCCGATACCTTTCCAAAATACATAGGACGATTTTTTACAACAAAAAAATAATATAACTCCACTGATGATTAATACAATTTCAATCATTTTGTACAAAAAGAAATTTTCAATCACTGCTTCCATCCTTGGTATTTCTTCCGTTTGGATTTTTTGTGTTTCCACTTTAACTAAATGCTCTACGCACATAATATCTTTAGGGGAACGGCTATAAATTGTTGTACCTACTCCTAATTGAATTAAACCGATTACTAATAAGGGGTATGCTAAGCCTTTATAAAAAGAATATTTAATAATAAACAAATTAATAAGAGCGAAACAAATAGCTACTACTCCTATCAAAATAAAAAACACACTTTCTATTTTTTCTTGCGAAAAATAATTTTCAATAAAATTTATTGATGTATAATCCATTAATGATGAGTTAAAAGCTTTTCTGTTTTCGAACAAAAGTATTTAAAATTGACACAAAACAAAACGAGTCATCTATTTAAAGACGACTCGTTGATGTTATTTTTTTCTTGAACAATTAATTAATTTACAGCTACACTTATATATTTAGGCGCTTTAATTTGATAAGTGAGTGTTAATTTCTTACTGTCTTTAGATGATATGGACGAACGCCATTTTAATAAGCCAGTAACTTCGTCGTATTTTGCGCCTGATAATTCTTTACGATCAATAGTAACTGTTTTGTCCTGAGCCAATGGTAACTGATCTTCCACCTCAATTTCTATTTTATTAGCACGCGAATTTTTCAGAGTGATTTCAAATGTATATGAATGAACAATATCATTATCTAATATTTTTTCTGAACATTTATCTTTTATTTTTTGACGTTTAATGGCAATGTTCTTATCAATACCTAATGATAGTTGCATGGTGTCCTCTGTTCCTCCAGGAGCTAAGCTAGTAGAGCCAACGAATGAACCATCAAAATAAATAGAAGCTTCGCCGCTCATGGTAATTGCATCCTCCCAATCTGGTAATACAGCCGTTAAATACACATTTGAATTTAATTTTGGAATGGCTTTATAGCGATAAAATGTTTTTAAATCTTTAACCAAAATAGCTGCAAAATGCTCTTTTCCATCACAAGGTATATTATAGTTTAACTTGATTTCGTATTCTGTTTCTATCACATTTTCGCTTACAGTAGTATAATTTGCTGCATTACCGGCAACTTGTTCGTAATCATTATATAATTCTGCTTTTTTATCTGCTTTTTCCATAGTTGACGATGGAGTGGATGGAACAGTATTATAACTCAACGATTTATTTTTGTTATTATAATTACTATAACCTAAATACCAAGGCGATAATTCTGGTAAATTATACGAGCGATTTGGATTTGCCGTTGATAAAATCAATCTCACAGATCCCCAATCTATACCTGACTCTTGGTGTATTTGTGCTTTATAAGTCAATTTCACATTTTGTTCGTTTGATATAGCTCGTAAATCATAAGAAGGCGTCCATCCTGCATTAGTGATGTAATAATTTAAATTGACGATTGCTTGAGTTGCTTGATCAGCAATGATATGAACCAGAATTCGATAATCTACTTTCTCTACTTCGCCTGTATTATTTTGATTTGCTAATTCGTTGCTCACGTTTGTTAATCGCTCGTTTAAAGCAACTTTATTCGCTTCTAATTTTTCGCGTTCACGTTTTAATTTTAATTGTTCGGTATTTATATTAAATAATTTTTCACGTAAATAATTTAACCCTTCTTTTAAAAAAGCGATACTGTCTTTTTTTGATTGACCTTTATATAAACTGTAATTAAGTAATACGCTTTTTTCTGTTGCTAATGCTTCTGATTTAGCATTAACATCGTCCAATAAATAATCTAATTCTTTCAAACTATCATTTACATTTTTTAATAATTTTTTGTAACGAATATCGCCTTGTAATTTTGCTTTATCTAATTCGGGATAATGCACTTCATGTTGAATATCAGTGATAATAAAATTACCATTGCCCGAAGCTTGAATAGCGGCGGTATTAATACAATTTTCGAGTCCTGAAAAAATAATGGTGTTTTGCCCCGCTACTAAAGACATTGATGCGTTTCGATGTACCTGAGCACCTTGTGTGTATACTATTATTTTTTCGGGTTTTGATTTAACTATTTTTTCCGTTTCGATGGCATTTACCTGAGCTATGGTCAAAGTAAAAGCGAGTATTAATAGATTTTTCATAAATAAAGTTTTAAAGATTTCTATTTAGATGTAGAGTTAGTTATTATTCCATAAAACTATTTTTTTAAAAACTAAATAGATGCGACATTAGCCGTAAATAGAGGGTTTAAGGTCTTTTATTTATTTTAAAAATCATTGTCCATAATTAAACAATGAGTGTATATTTGTAAACCAAAAAAACAACTATGACTAAACTTAAAATAGGCGTTCTTCGCGAAGAAAAATCTCCACCAGATAAACGAGTTCCTTTAACCCCCTTAATATGCACTGAACTTATACGCAGCTATCCTAATTTAGAAATCGTGATACAACCCAGTAAAATAAGATGTTACAGCGACGATGAATATTTGGCTTTTGGATTAACCTTGCAAGAGGACTTATCGGATTGCGACGTATTAATGGGCGTAAAAGAACAACCAAAAGAATTGCTGATTCCTCATAAAAAATATTTTTTCTTTTCTCATACGATTAAAAAACAGGCGCATAATATTAAATTAATGAAAGCCTTGATAGAGAAAAAAATTCAAATGATTGATTACGAAACATTAACGGATAAAAACCATAATCGGATTATTGGATTTGGCCGTTATGCGGGTATTGTGGGGGCGTACAATGGTATATTAGGCTATGGAAAAAAATACGATTTGTTTCAAATAAAACCTGCAAACCTTTGCCGTGATAGAGCGGAAATGGAAGAGGAATTAAAACGTGTGAAATTACCAAATATAAAAATTGCATTAACTGGTGGTGGACGTGTGGCTAATGGCGCTATAGAAACATTATCAGCTTTACGAATTAGAAAAGTAACTCCTGAAGAATTTTTAATGGCAACTTTTCGTGAACCCGTGTATTGTCAGCTAAACCCACGTGATTATGTGGAACGCCCAAATGATCATAATTTCGATTTAAATGATTTTTTTGGTCACCCTGAACATTTTGTGTCTAAGTTTTCTCCTTATACAAAAGCAACCGATGTTTTTATTTCAGCGCACTTTTGGGATCCTCGTTCACCTAAAATGTTTACCACAGACGACTTAAAAGCGCCTGATTTTAGAATGAGTGTCATAGCGGATGTAACTTGTGATATAGACGGTAGCGTTCCTACTACATTAAGAGCAAGTGAAATTACTTCACCATTTTATGGATATAATCCAAAAACTGACAAAGAAGATGTTCCTTTTAATAAAGATACTATTTGTATAATGGCGGTAGATAATTTGCCTTGTGAATTGCCTCGTGATGCAAGTGATGATTTTGGAAAAGATTTAATGGAACGTGTAGTACCCTATTTATTTAAAGAAGATGCTGATCAAATTATTGAGAGAGCTAGTATTTGTAAAGACGGTAAGTTAACTGCTAATTTCGAATACTTGAGTGATTATGCTTATTAAAATTAGTGTAATTGTTTCATAAAAAAAGAGCCTATCATAATGATAGACTCTTTTTTTATGTTATAAGGTTCTGATTATTTTTGTACTACAAATTTCTTTGTAACAGATTTGCTGTTAGCAATTTTAACTTGGTAGAAATATAAACCAGCGCTTAAATTAGATAAATTAATATCAACTTTATTGTTTCCAATAGTTCCTTCAGAAGAAGACGTATAAACTGTTTGTCCAACACTGTTCATTACTACGATATCCATTTTAGCGTTTTCAGCTAAAGATACTTCGATAGTACCGTTAGAGGATGCTGGGTTTGGATAGAAGTTAAGATTAGAAACAGTAGAAGATAATTCATTAATACCTAATAAATATTGTTGACAAGTACCAATGTCTCCAACAGGGATTTTTAAGTAAATAATATCATTAGGTCCATTATTAGAAAGTGCTGATTCATTAATAGTTTGATCAGGATTAGGACTTGCAGTTGTTCCTGGTATTCCATTTCCTGGAGCTAAATCACGTTGATAAATTAAGTGAACAAAGCCGTTTACACGTTTTGCCATAGATGCAAACATTCCTTCGTAAGCAAGATTATTTGGTAAACCTACCAAATCACAAGGAGTAGTCCAAGTAGCACCTCCGTCTGTAGACTTAATAATATAAACATGTCTAACTGATTTATAAGGATCTATAACAGAAACTAAACTATCAACAATTGAAGAATAAGATAAATAGATAGTATTTGATGCATCAAAAGCAACACTTGGGTATGATGTTAAAGAACATTGCCATCTTCCGTATGGTAATTGAGTTGTATCTGCTGGATTTGCTGGCGGAAAAAAAATAGTACCTTGTTGGTATAAATCTTGAATTTGAGCAACTAATACACCTCCGTTAGTGGCAAATGATTCTTTCCACATCATTAATCCATCTGTACTTGGTGCATAATTATATGCACCTGTCGTAGATAAAGGTGTTGCAGCTTTAACATTCATATTTCCGTAAAATACATATGCTTGATTATTATTATCTAATCCAACCGAAATATTTCCATCATTAGTTTCTATGTATTTTGCAACGCCATCTCCTAAGGTGTCTGTATTAGTTACAGAAGGATCCCATTTATGGTAACGAAATTTATGAACAATTTTAAATGTCCAAGTAGCTCCAGCATTAATAGATTTAGATAATATTAAATCTTTACCTTCACCACCCGCTACTACTACCACAGTATTTCCATTTGCGGCAATAGCATAAGCATCACCCCCAAAACCTCTGTAGTGAGAAGTATCTAATCCAGTAGGAATTGTATTAACAATATCCCAAGTAGCGCCAGCATCTTTTGAACGCGAAAAACAAACAGCTCCATTTAATCCATGGTAAAGAGCTCCAGGATTAGTTGCTGCTGCTGTGCTTTGAGTTACTGAAATTGCATAAACAGTATCACCAGTAGATACCATACGTGGCCAAAGATTACCACCTGTTGTAGCAGAAGGGACAGCAGTTGTACTTTCTACAAATGAACCAGTACCTTTAGTTGCTCTTGATGCTAAACTTAAAAAACCAGCAGTAGCATTATGTGATAATATTAATTCTTTTCCTGTACGAGTATTAACAACATTTCCCCAACCAACACGAGCAGCTTCTAAACGAACTGTCGGAGCAGCTCCCCAAGTAGAACCATTAAAATAATTATATCCAGTTCCTCTATCTGCATAACTAGGAGTACTATTTGTAGGAGCCATTGTCCAAGCAGTTGCTATTGTACCATCAGCATTAACCACAATTCTATCGCCAACACTACTATTAGATTGTAAATCATAATATGTTGAGCCAATAGTAGCAGAAGTAACAGATGCGGTTTTAGCATTATTAATTACCGTTTTATTAGATTTAATTAATGCTGAAGATAAATTAGAAGATTGGATTTCTGGTTCATTACCGTAAATTGTTACATTTTTTAAGACGGATTTGTTCGCAATATTCGCAGGTATGCGATTTGCTTTTTTTGATACCTGTGCATTTACAATTCCTATAATAAGAATAGCAGATGCGAATAGTAATTGTTTTTTCATGATATGTTTTTGGTTTTAGTTTTTTAATTAAACAACATTAACACAAATTTAATGATTTAATAATTAAAATTATGCATTTTTAACAAACATATTTTCTACAAGTATTCTACCAAATTCTCCAGTTTAATCCCTCTTGAGCCTTTAATAAGGATATTGAATTGTTTAAAGTTTTGTTGTTTAAGATAGACCGATGCGTCATTTCCACTTTTAAAAAATTGATAATTAAGGAACTCATCTTTATGTTCATAAAACAAAGACCCAACCAATATTGCTTGAACAATTTTATTGTTAGATAATTGATCTAAAATTTTTTGGTGTTCTGCAAAGCTATAATCGCCTAATTCGAGCATATCGCCTAGTATTACTAATTTAGATTTAAACTCTTGTTTCATAAAATGATCAATCGCTAATTGCATACTGGAAGGATTAGCATTATAAGCATCTAAGATCAGTGTATTATTTAAAGTCTTCTTAACTTGCGAACGATTCATTTCAGGCATATATTCAGCTAAAGCCTTATTAATGTCTTTTGTTTCAACACCAAAATAATGACCAATACATGAAGCACATAACACATTAATGAAATTATAATGACCAAATAGATTTGCTTTTATTATTTCACTATTTTCAAGAGATTGATGTTTTGTATTCCATTTAAAAGCAACGTATTCGGAGTTAGTAATTAAAGTACCATAAACATCGTATTCTTCTTTTACTCCATAAGTTATTTTTTCTATATCACCGCTGAGATTCATCAAAACAGCATCATCTGCATTAATAAACAATTTTCCTTTTTTCTGTTTGATATGTTTATACAACTCACTCTTGCCTTTCTTCACTCCTTCTTCGCCACCAAATCCTTCAAGGTGGGCTTTTCCTATGTTTGTAATGAGTCCGAAGTCTGGGTCTGAAATATGACTTAAAAATTCAATTTCTCCTTGATGATTAGCTCCCATTTCAACAATAGCAATTTCGTGCTTTTCTGTAATAGCCAGTAATGTAAGAGGAACACCAATATGATTATTTAAATTTCCTTTAGTCGCATACGTATTATATTTTTTAGATAATACAGCATGAATTAATTCTTTATTAGTTGTTTTGCCATTACTACCTGTTATACCTATAATAGGAATGTTTAATAAGCTCCGGTGATGTTTCGCTAATTGTTGTAAGCTTTCTAATACATTGTTTACATATAAAATTGTATCGCCATTAGCTACTAATTCATCATCAACAATAGCGTAGGAACAACCGCCATCAATGGCGCTTTTAGCAAAGGTGTTGGCATTAAAATTATCGCCTTTTAACGCAAAAAAAATCGAGCCTAATTCTAATTTACGTGTATCCGTCGTGATTTTTTGATGACAGGTTAAAAATAATTGATAAATGTGTTCAATTGTAGTTACTTCCATTTTAATAGTTTAAGATGGACTAAAAATAAACAAATAAAATAATAGGAAATGATTCTCTAAAGTTTGTAATCCACAAGATTACTAACAGGAAACCTAAAAGAGTAAATAATCAAAAATTACTTAGGTGTAACAGCTCTTGTTTTAATAAACTCTCCAAACTCCTGAGAACGCGCCTTAGACACTTGTATACTTGTGCCATCGCTCATAATAATTGTTCCGCCTTCTGCATTTGAATATTCTTTAATAAAATCAATATTAATTAAAGAAGAGCGGTGAATGCGGAAAAACACATTACTTGGTAATATGGCTTCAAACTCTTTTAATGTTTTTGATGCTACAATTTTTTTACCTGTATTTAAAAACAAATTTGTGTAATTATCAGAAGCCTCTAACCATACAATATCCTTATAATCAATTAATGTAAAACCCTTACTATGGTTTATCAATACTAAGTTTTTATCTTGACTCACATTAATAGCAGGCGCACCTTTTTGTTCGTAATGGTGTACTACTTTTTTAACCGCACCTTGCAATTCGCCTAATAATAAAGGCTTTAACAAATAATCAATAGCGCCTGCTTTTAAAGCAGTGATACCATGTTCGCTATACGCTGTTAAAAAGATTAAACAAAAATCGCGATGTGCTAATCCATCAATCATCTCTAAACCTGTCATTCCAGGCATATTGATGTCGCAAAATACCACTTGAGGTTTTAACTCTTGTATTAATTTTTTGCCTTCCATACCACTCGTCGCTTCAGCAATTACCTCAATTTCTGGGCAATAGTTGGCTAACATACTTTTTGTGTTACTACGACTATTTTCTTCGTCGTCGATGATAATGGTTTTATAGGTTTGCATACAAGGAGTTATTTTATGCTAATTTAATAAAAAATTACAATAACTAATAATCATTTATTTAACATAGTTACCGTTTGAGTAAAATAGCATTTACCAATAGGGAGTAATTTGTATATTCATCCTTTTTAAATCTTAATACAAAAACTAATGAAGATATCTTTTATTAAAATCTTAAGTATCATAACAATCCTGTCGTTACAAGGCATTGCTCAAAACACCTTAACCGTAGATGACATCTGTAGCAAAAAAGAATTTAAAGCAAAAGCTAATAGTGGCTTTAAAACGATGAAAGATGGTCTTCATTACACAAATATTAAAGATACCAACGGTTTACAAACTATTGTGAAGTATGATTTAAAAACAGGCCAAAAAATAGCCGTATTAGTAACTGGTGATAACGTGAAAATTGATGGTAAAAAGATTGATTTATCTGATTATACTTTCAGTTTAGACGAAACAAAATTATTATTAAAAACAGATGTTCAATATATCTACCGTCGTTCTATGACTGCTACAAACTTTGTGTACGATATAAAAACAGGAAAAACATCTGAATTATCTAAGGCTGGGAAACAGATGTTTGCAACCTTTTCTCCGAAAGGAAATAAAGTTGCTTTTGTGCGTGGCAACAATTTATTTATAAAAGATTTGAATGCTGCTGACTTTGTTGATGCCGAAATATTGGAGAAAGAAATAGCGCAAAGGCACATTGTGGAGATTGGGAAGAAAGCGTATTTTGCTTCAAACAATAACAATGTCAGCCTGAGCTTGTCGAAGGCGATGCAATCAGAAAACGAACTTGATTTAATTCGACCCGGCTTCGACAAGCTCAGCCTGACATCCATCCAATTCACCACCAAACCCCAACCCTCTTTCAACCGCCAGTTTGATTTACTTATTAAAAATTTACAGGAGTTTGAAAAGAAGGAATACAACATTTTTATTTT
>JANYGR010000387.1 GCA_025359355.1 Bacteroidota bacterium
GCAAATGTTGCAGGAATCATTAACAACAAGGGTGGCAAATCCAAATCTTTTTGCAAAGCAATCATAACAGGGATTGCCAATTGTATACTGGCAATGTTGGATGCAAATTCGCTAATAATGGTTACTATAATACATATACCCAAAATAATAAAGATAATAGGTACGCCTTTTAACGCCACCAAACAATGGGCTAGCCAATCGCTTAAGCCAGAAACATCAAAACCATAAGCTAAAGCAAAGCCGCTACCAAACATTAAAATAATATCGTAACGTATTTTTTTAGCGTCTTCCCATTCTAATAGGGCTTCGCCTTTGTTTTGTTTACTGGGAATTAAAAATAGTAATAACGCCGCTGCAATGGCTACTGATGCATCATCTACTAATTTAGGATTTGTAAATAAATGGTTCCATCCTCTGAAAGTAAAGGTTTCAAAAGCAATGTCGGAGCGCGTAAACCAAAGAATCATACAGGTAAAAAATAAAACGCTAATCCACTTTTCTTCATAAGAAAATTTACCCAAAAGCGTATAACTATTTTTAAAATGATTCTTACCTAAATTGGTAATGGTTACTTTTTTTCGGAGATAATATAAGCGTAACACAAAAAAGGTACAGATTAAAAACAGCGCCGATAAAGGAAATCCGATGGACGCCCATTTAAAGAAATTCAAATCGTTTACTAACGGAAACGCTTCTTTATAGGCTTTAAAAAAATACATATTAGGTGGTGTTCCCACGGGAGTAGCCATTCCGCCAATAGTAGCAGCAAATGCCAATCCTAATAAAATAGCGGCAGCAAATCTGTTTTTACTTTTTTCTCCATGAATAAACTCATCCGTTTCACTAATAAGTGCCATTACAGCGCCAAACAACATCATGGTTGTCGCTGTATTCGATATCCAATTACTAATTAAATACGTTGAAATCATCACGCCTAATAGAATATGATGCGGTTTGGTGCCTACTAACGATAAAATTTTAATAGCGATGCGTTTATGTAAATGCCACTTTTCAATAGCAAAAGCCAACATAAAGCCTCCTATAAATAAAAAGATAATACTATCGGTGTATTGTTGAGCCACCGATTTAGTATCGGCTATACCCAATAATGGCATCATTAAAAAAGGAACTAACGCGGTTACCGCTAAATTTACAGCTTCGGTAAACCACCAAATGCTCATCCATATAGCAATACCTGCCATTAAAGATACTTTAGGATTAGCTGAATCCAAATTAGCAAATAACCAAATACAGATTGCTGCTAATGGTCCTAATAGAATAAAAATATATTTTGATAAATGTTTTGACATAAGTGAATAAACAAATTTAATATTTTAAAGTTACTCCCGCAGTTCCGATAGCTATCGGAATCGAAAATAAACGCAGATATATTTTAAAATATAAAAATAGTATCAAAATGTCCTTCTTAAAATCTTTCTGTGTATTTTTGAAAAAACAAATCATTCCTGTTGTGATTTTCATCTGTGCCATCAGCGAAATCAGCGGGAAACAAAAACAATTTATGAAGATTATTTTTATGGGTACTCCCGAATTTGCAGTTGCAAGTTTAGATATATTAATACAAAACAACTACGACGTTGTTGCTGTAGTGACAGTGCCTGATAAACCCGCTGGACGTGGGCAACAGCTACAACAATCGGCTGTGAAAAAATATGCGGTTGAAAAAGGCTTAACCGTTTTGCAACCCGAAAAATTAAAAGATGAACATTTTATTACCGAATTAAAAAAATTAAATGCCGATTTGCAATTAGTAGTAGCCTTTAGAATGTTACCAGAAGTTGTTTGGAATATGCCTTCTTTAGGCACATATAACCTTCATGGATCTTTATTACCAAAGTACCGTGGTGCAGCTCCTATCAATTGGGCTATCATTAATGGCGAAACAGAAAGCGGCGTTACTACTTTTAAATTGAAACATGAAATTGATACTGGTAATATGTTGTATCAAGCCAAAACACCTATTACGCCAACAACGACGGCTGGTGAGCTTCATGACAGCCTAATGCATATTGGTGCCGATTTAATTTTAAAAACCGTGAAAGCCATTGAAAGTGGCAACTACGAGCTAAAGCCGCAAAATGAAACAGAAATTATTCATGCGCCAAAATTATTTAAAGAAACCTGTAAAATAAATTGGGATCAACCTGCTGAAAAAATCAATAATTTAATTCGAGGTCTATCACCCTACCCTGCTGCGTTTACAGAGTACATTGATAAAAAAAATCAACTTATAAGTATTAAAATATACAAAGCAGAAATTGAAATCAATCCTCATCAATTACCACAGGGTACTGTCATTAGCGATTCTAAAAAAACGCTAAAAGTAGCTTGTAGCAATGGTTTTATTAGCATCAACGAATTGCAAATGGCTGGAAAAAAACGCATGCACATTGACGAATTTTTACGTGGCTTTAAAATAGATTCTGATTTAAAATTTATCTAATAGTTCTTATCGGTACATATATATATGTATCAATAAACCTCAGTCCCATAATGCCTATCAATGATACAAAACGGTTAATAGCTAGTTGAAAACGCCTTATATGATAGAGTTACAGCCTACACTTATTAACAAAACGCCAATTTATAAACAAAACGAGCACTTTTTTATATAAAACACTTGACAAATAAGGATTCTCGTATACATTTGTTACATAATTAATTTAAAAGTTTAACCCTTAAAACAAAACAACATGAACAAAGCAGAATTAATCGAAGCAATTGCTAACACAACAAAAACAACTAAAGCTGATGCAGGTCGTGCATTAGATGCTACTATCGAAGCAGTAGCTAAAGCATTAAAAAAAGGAGATCGTATTTCTTTAGTAGGATTCGGTTCTTTTTCAGTAGCTAAACGTGCTGCTCGTACAGGTCGTAACCCTCAAACTGGTAAAGAAATTAAAATTGCTGCTAAAAAAGTAGTTAAATTTAAAGCTGGTACTGAGTTAGCTACAAACGTTAACAAAGGAAAATAATTAGGAAACTAATTAACACTGAACCCTCAAGCTATGCTTGGGGGTTTTTTGTTATCAAAACTTTAATGGCAGATACATGGTTCGTCATTGCGAGTGTTCCTTTACGAAGCAATCTCACATATAGTATTGCTTGAGATTGCTTTGTGCCTCGCAATGACGTATAATCAGGTATTAACATTAATAAACTCTATATTTTACTTTATTAATATCTGTATGCAATAATAAAAATCAAAGAAAATCTACGTTCTAATAATTGAATATTAAATAGTACTTTTATAACAATGATAGACCGTCAACGTGTAGAACCTTTTTCAAAACTTGAACTACTTGCCAAACAAGTGGTAGAGGGCTTTATAACAGGCTTACACAAAAGTCCGTTTCATGGATTTTCAGTGGAGTTTGCAGAGCATCGCATTTATAATAATGGAGAAAGTACCAAACACATTGACTGGAAATTATTTGCTAAGACCGATAAATTATTTGTAAAGCGTTACGAAGAAGAAACAAATTTACGTTGTCAAATTATTATAGACACTTCTCAATCAATGTTATTCCCTTTAGAAACAACTAAAGAGAAGCCCTTAAATAAATTATCATTTTCGGTTTACGCTGCCGCTGCTTTAATTGAATTATTAAAACATCAGCGTGATGCTATCGGCTTAACGTTATTTGATTCGGAGATACACAAACACTTTCCTGCAAAAAGTAATCCTACGCAGCAAAAAATTATGTATAGCGAGTTAGAACAGTTATTGGAACAACAAACATTTCCTGAAATTTCGTCAACACAATCGGCTAAAGCGTTGAGTCAGGTAGCTGAAATTATTCACAAACGCTCACTGGTGGCTATTTTTAGCGATATGTTCGAAAATCAATCTCAGTTAGATGATTTATTTTCTTCCTTACAACATTTGAAATATAAAAAGCATGATGTGATTTTATTTCATGTGACGGATAAAAAAATGGAATTGGATTTTGAATTTGAAAATCGTCCCTATCATTTTATCGATATTGAAACAAAAGAAGAAATCAAGCTAAACCCTTCGCAGGTAAAGGAGATGTATCTTCAAAAAATAAATGAATACACCGAAGCTTTAAAACTTAAATGTGGCCAATATAACATTGATTTCATCGAAGCTGATATCAACAAGGGTTTTGATGTGGTGCTTCAAGCCTATTTAGCTAAACGTAATGCCTTACTAAAATTGAGGTAATAAAATTATTTACAAAAACTTATTTTCTTTTGATCAAGAAAATGAAAATGAAATCCAATACTTTTAATAAAGAGTGAAAAATTGAGAATCAGAAAATAAAACTTATTTTATTTTCTTAAAACGCATAGCAATTACGCCCCAAAAAGCTTCCTTAAAAATTTTAGTGCTCATTTTGCTAACGCCTAAAACACGATCAGTAAACAAAATAGGAACTTCTACAATTTTAAATCCTTTTTTATATGCCGTATATTTCATTTCTATCTGAAACGCATAACCCATAAATTCAATCGAATCTAAATCAATAGTTTGTAATACGTTTTTACGATAACATTTAAACCCAGCTGTTGTATCTTTTACAGGAATACATAAAATTAATCGCACATATACCGACGCGAAATAACTCATTAAAATTCGACCCAAAGGCCAATTACTTACCTTACCACCTTTGCAGTAACGAGAGCCAACTGCTACATCTGCATTCGCTTCGCAAGCTTCTAATAATCGAATTAAATCGGTTGGATTATGGCTGAAATCACAATCCATTTCAAAAATAAAATCGTAATCTCTTGCTATAGCCCATTTAAATCCGTGAATATATGCTGTACCTAAACCTAATTTTCCTTTACGTTCTTCTATATGTAATTGATTAGGATATTCTTTTTGTAACTCTTTAACCTTATTGGCAGTGCCATCAGGAGAGCCGTCGTCTACAATTAATAACTCAAACGGACGAGCCAACGCAAAAACAGTGCGAACCATTTTTTCGATGTTTTCAATTTCGTTATAGGTAGGAATAATGACTAAACTCTTTTTCATATTATAAGGCTACTAATATACTATTTTGTTACATTATTCTAAGTCTATTTTATCTTCAATTTATGGATTTTATTCGTTAAAATTGGTTAAGCAATATTGTATTTATTTGGTACTCGAAACCACATTTATTAAAAATACTGTACTTTTGAGTATGCGTGTATTTGTTTATATAACTCTTATGTTGGTCATTAGTAACAAATTACTTTGTCAGGATACATATAGTCATCATAGTGTAACGACAGGAATAGCAAGTTTTTATGCTAAAAAATTTAATGGACGAAGAACGACTTCTGGAGCTATTTTTTATAATGATAGTTTAACAGGAGCTCATAAAAAATTGAAATTTGGAACTTACGTTCGGGTTCGGAATTTAAAAAATGACTCAACGGTTATTGTAAAAATTACGGATAGATTGCCACAAAAATCTAAACGAACCATTGATTTAACAAGGAGAGCCGCTAAGCAATTAAATTTTATTCAATCAGGATTAACAAAAGTAGAAATTACAGTACTAGATACTTTAACACATTAATCAATTAAATATAACACTAACAACAAACTATCGACTTAATTATAAATGAAAACAATACTTATTAAAAATGCAACAATCATTAACGAAGATGAACAATTTGTTTCTGATGTTTTAATTAAAGATTCACTCATTGATCGTATCGATAGAGATATTACCGAAGAAGGCGCAACGATTATTGACGCAACTGGATTGATCTTAATTCCAGGTGCTATAGATGATCAAGTGCATTTTCGCGAACCAGGCTTAACTCATAAAGGCGAAATTTATACAGAAGCCAAAGCCGCTGTAGCTGGTGGAATAACGAGTTATATGGAAATGCCTAATACCAATCCGCAAGCAGTAACTATTGTGGAATTAGAAAAAAAATACGCTCGTGCTAAAGAATGTTCATTGGCTAACTATTCGTTTTTTATGGGCGGAACAAATACGAACTTAGAAGAAACTTTAAAAGTAGATTATAATAAAGTGTGTGG
>JANYGR010000391.1 GCA_025359355.1 Bacteroidota bacterium
TTATTAATATACATTTATCTCGTTCATAACCACTTTTATAGCTTCTTCTAATTGTAATTAATATATCTCCTTTTATAGTTTGCATTAACTCATATCTACAGTCTTTCATATTCTTATCAGACATATCTATCTGGTCTATGATAAAAGATTCTGATACTTTTCCGTTAAAATCAACCCTTTTACCTATCAATGTTTTCTTCTCGCCAATAAATAAATCAAACAAAACAACGATACTATTATCGGCTTGAAAATATTTTGCTTTAAAGTTTTCTGGCTGAAACTTTCCATTAAATAATTTGATAAAATTTAAGCAGGTGTCAAATTTCAAAGATTTGGTTCCTACTGAATGTTTAGAAATAAATAAATCGTACTTGCCTTTGGAAACTTCTTTTTTTCCTAATAAAAAAATGCTAGAATCCGTGTGAGCAACTATTTTTATAGGAATTGTGTTAAATATTGAACTTGTAGTAAAGTCTTGTGCTTTAACAAAAGCAATGTTTAGGACAAGAATAACAAGCAAACAAATATTTTTCATAACATAAATATAATAAAAAAAGCCCTCACAAATTGTGAGGGCTTTAAACACTAATAATTGAGATTGATTCACTTTCCCTTCGACTCCGCTCAGGGTGACAGCTCGCAATGACGCTAGACTACATATTCCTTCTATACTGACCACCTACTTCAAACAAAGCTCGCGTAATTTGCCCTAACGACATGTATTTAACAGCATCCATTAATTCAGCAAAAATGTTTTTGTTTTGGATAGCGGCGTGTTGCAATTGTTTGATCATCTCCGCTTGTTTATCAGCATGTGATTTATGTAACTCAGCTAACATTGTAATTTGATATTCTTTTTCTTCAGGTGTAGAACGAATCACTTCTTTAGGAATAATCGTTGGACTTCCTTTGCTTGATAAGAAGGTATTTACACCGATGATAGGATATTCGCCTGTATGTTTTAGAGTTTCATAATACAAACTTTCTTCTTGTATTTGTCCGCGTTGATACATGGTTTCCATGGCACCTAATACACCGCCACGTTCAGAGATACGATCAAACTCAGTTAATACAGCTTCTTCTACTAAGTCGGTTAATTCTTCAATAATGAAAGAACCTTGTAAAGGATTTTCGTTTTTAGCTAAACCTAACTCACGATTAATAATTAACTGAATAGCCATTGCTCTACGCACCGATTCTTCGGTTGGCGTGGTAATAGCCTCATCGTAAGCATTGGTGTGTAAGGAATTACAGTTGTCGTAAATAGCATATAAGGCTTGCAGGGTTGTACGAATATCATTAAAGTCGATTTCTTGTGCATGCAACGAACGACCAGAGGTTTGAATATGGTATTTCAACATTTGACTTCTTTCGTTTCCACCGTAACGCAGCTTCATCGCTTTAGCCCATATACGTCGGCTTACACGGCCAATCACAGAATATTCAGGGTCGATGCCATTACTAAAGAAGAAAGACAAATTCGGAGCGAAATCATCAATATGCATTCCGCGACTTAAATAATATTCAACAAACGTAAATCCATTAGCTAAGGTAAAGGCAAGCTGAGAAATAGGATTAGCGCCTGCTTCCGCAATATGATAACCGCTGATAGATACTGAATAAAAATTACGTACTTTTTGATCGATGAAATATTGTTGCACATCGCCCATCACACGTAAACTAAATTCTGTACTGAAAATACAGGTGTTTTGAGCCTGATCTTCTTTCAAAATATCTGCTTGAACGGTACCACGCACTTGTGATAAAGTTGTTGCTTTAATTTTTTCATAAACGTCTTTTGGTAAAACCATGTCGCCCGTAACACCCAATAACATTAATCCTAAGCCATTATTACCTTCAGGTAATTCACCTTGGTATGTTGGACGAACAGTTCCTTTGGTTTTGTAAATGTCAACTATTTTCTTTTCAACTTCTTTCTCTAATTTATTTTCTTTGATATAAATTTCACATTGTTGATCAATAGCTGCATTCATGAAAAATGCTGCTAATGTTGGCGCAGGGCCGTTAATTGTCATCGACACTGATGTTTTTGGATCTGCTAAATTAAATCCGCTATATAATTTTTTTGCATCATCTAAACAACAAATACTTACACCAGAGTTTCCTACTTTACCATAAATATCCGGACGATAATCAGGATCATTACCATATAACGTTACGCTGTCAAAAGCCGTGCTTAAACGAGCTGCAGGCAATCCCTTACTTACATAATGAAAACGTTTGTTTGTTCTTTCTGGTCCGCCTTCGCCAGCAAACATACGAGTTGGATCTTCGCCTTCACGCTTAAACGGGTAAATACCAGCTGTATAAGGAAAATCACCAGGAAAATTTTCTTGCAAATTCCATTTTAAAATATCACCCCAAGAAGAATATTTTGGAGAAGCAATTTTTGGTATTTGAGAATGGGATAATGATTCATAATGCGTCGCAATTTTCAAAACTTTATCGCGCACTTTGAATTCATAAAACTCATTGCTGAATAATTTTTTCTTTGCTTCCCAACCTTCAATTACCAAGTAGTTACGGGGGTCTAAGTCTAATTTTGTTTTTTCAAACGCTTCGTGCAATCCTTTAATTAAACGGTCTTTATCTTCCATCTTCGATTCAGAAATCGTTTCAATGGTTTTTTGAATACCGTATAATTTTTGAGCCACTTCGCTTTGTTGATTCGCGCGTTTGTCGTAATTACGGTTGTTTTCGGAAATCTCTGATAAATAACGTGTTTTTGCAGGAGGTATGATGTAAATTTTTTCGCTCATTTCTTCTGTGATAAAAAACTGCGATGCTAAAGCAGCGTTCCCCGTTTTCTCAACCATTTTATTCATCACCGCTTTATACAAGCGATTCATGCCTGGATCGTTGAACTGAGAAGCAATAGTTCCAAATACCGGAATATCTTCATCAGCAATTTCCCATAAGTTGTGATTGCGTTTGTATTGTTTTTTGACATCACGAATCGCGTCTAAAGCACCGCGTTTATCAAATTTGTTTAAAGCAATAATGTCAGCAAAATCCAACATGTCAATTTTCTCTAACTGAGTAGCAGCACCATATTCTGGCGTCATCACATATAAGCTCATGTTAGAGTGCTCGATAATTTCTGTATCAGATTGACCAATCCCAGATGTTTCTAAAATAATTAAATCAAAATTCGCTGCCTTGCAAATGTTAACCGCATCCTGCACATATTTGCTTAATGCTAAATTACTTTGACGAGTCGCTAATGAACGCATATACACGCGATCATTTTTAATCGCATTCATACGAATACGATCTCCTAATAATGCACCACCTGTTTTGCGTTTGGATGGGTCAACGGAAATAATAGCAATTTGTTTTCCTTCAAAATCAACTAAAAACCGACGAACCAATTCGTCTACCAAACTTGATTTTCCTGAGCCTCCGGTGCCAGTAATACCAAGCACAGGTGTTGCCGATTTTTCAGCTTTCACTTTTAATTCATTTAACAAGCCTATGTTTTCTTCGTTGAAATTTTCAGCAGCAGAAATAATACGAGCAATCGATTTATAATCTCTATCTGCAATTTTGGCAACGTCATCTTTAATATTTGTACCTGTTGCATAATCGCATTGACGCAACAAATCATTGATCATTCCTTGCAAACCCAAAGAACGACCATCATCTGGCGAATATATTTTTGTGATACCATATTTATGTAACTCTTCGATTTCTGTTGGAAGAATTACTCCTCCTCCTCCTCCAAACAATTTAATATGCTCACAGCCTTTTTCTTTCAACAAATCGTACATGTATTTAAAATACTCTACGTGTCCACCTTGGTAGCTAGTTACCGCAATGGCATTTGCATCTTCCTGTATGGCGCAGTTTACAACCTCTTGCGCACTTCTATCGTGCCCTAAATGTATAACCTCTGCACCGCTCGATTGAATAATGCGACGCATAATATTAATAGCCGCATCGTGCCCATCAAATAAAGCAGCTGCGGTTACAATTCGGATTTTATGTGTTGATTGATATGGTGTAGTTTCCATAGGAGAAATAATTTAAAAATGAAGTGTCTAATATAACAGTTTTTCCTGTTTTGAGGTTAGATCTTAGTCGATTTTAAATAGGAATTTTTAAGCTCTCGCCTTAGATTGTTATATTTTTCTTTGTTAGTATTTTATAATAGAAAATACCTACAAACACAAAGCCCAAAGCAAAGGGAATAGACGCCCAATATTTATATTCTAAATGATTGAAAAATTCAACGAACATCCATAAACTATTCGCAGTAATCCAACATAAAATAGCCAAATTAATGTACATGTCTTTTGATTTTCGGGTGTGATAAACAATCAGAATAGCTAAGCCTATGGTTGGAATGATCATGATGGTTCCCAACGCCCTTAACGTCAACATCCAGCAACTGTCTTTAATCAGCCAAAAGACAATGTGCAAGTATTCGTAATGTTTTATTCTATCTAACAGATCCATAATTTCTATTTAAAAATAAGCT
>JANYGR010000392.1 GCA_025359355.1 Bacteroidota bacterium
AGCTGGGCTTTTCTTTTTGGAACAAGAAACACAGACGCCAATAAATATGAGGTAATACATATACTTTTTCATGCCATAAAATTATTCGTTAATATGCTACAGTGTATTAAATGAATATTAAGTTTATGTAAAAAAAGGCTGATGAAAATATTCATCAGCCTTTTTTATCTCAATTTAAATTAATTATTTTGAAACAATAACCTTAATTGTTTTTGATAAACCATTAACATTTAATTTAACAAAATAAACGCCTTCAGTCATATCTTTAGTATCAATAGAAACACTATTTAAACCTACATTAGTTTGATTTAAGTCAATTAACTCAACTTGTTTACCCAATAAATCATAAATACCAATATTAGAATTTACAGCATTTTCTAAGCTGAATGTAATATTAACTACATCATGAGCTGGATTAGGATGAGCTACTAATAAAGTATTTGCTAAAAAATTATTTTTAATTCCAACTGATGATTGACATACATTTGAATAATCCGTATTTACTGGATCAAAGTTTGTCCATAAAGCCATCCAATTGTCACTTGTAGTTTGTGTACCTGCAAACGCTCCTATATAATTAACTTTAGAAAAGAAAGTATTATTTAAACGTCCACTTGAATATGATGGAGGAGTAGAAGGCAAGTTGTAATTAGCAAACCAATTAGATGTATCAGTATTCAAAGCTAATAAAGGATTAAATGGATATTTATTTCCATTTCCAAAATGATCAGCTTGAGAACAACAAACACTATAATGCGTTACTACATATGCAGGTAAACCTGAACTATTATAACAAATTGGTGAAGTACTAGTTGGTATAAAATTAGGTACACTTAAATTAAATGGATTTTGTAAACGTACTCCATTTTGAACATTAGCGTAAATTTTATTTTTACTTTTAACTACAGTAACCGTTCCTGAGTTAGCAGAATAATAAGTATCAAATGGCCCAGGATAAGGAGTAAATGGATTATTAGTAATAGTATCTCCTTCAACATTTGTAGGAGTTATTGAACGAGCTCCATCAATCGTGTAAAACATTTCTTTTCTTGCTACTGAACCATTTGTTGGAATACCAGCAACAATAGTATTTCTAATTTGACAAAGTGTATCTCCAGCTGAACCTAATTGTTGTAAATTTCTTACTGTAGATCCAAAAGATGCAGATGACTCGTCAACTAAAATACCTGCAGGGTAACCTGCTAAAACACTATTCATAATACTGATTGCACTTCCTCTACGGATATGGGCAGCTGAAACAAATTGTGGATCGTATGCTGTTGAAGTTGGTTGAACTAAACCTCCAATCATTGTATAGTTTGAGAAAACACATTTAGTAACTCCTGAAGTATCTCCAGCTAATCCTGATTTTGTTCCGCTTTGGTAGCTATCAGACTCAAATCCTTTTGAACCAGATTGATCTGCTGCGAATGGATCACGTAAACCAACACCAAATTGATTTAAACCTGAATAACTATTATCTGTATCAAAATCATCATCCCAACCTCTATATGCGATTAAGTATTTTGAATTTACAGTACCACCAAACCATTCGTAAGAATCATCTCCACTATATGAAACTTGTAAATGGTCAACTTGTGTTTGATCACCAACACCACAAAAAGTAATCCCATTAATTTCATTGTTTGGAGAAAATGCAACACCTGCAAATTCACAACGAACGAATGACAACACACCTGAATTATCATGCTTATTGTTGCCACCATATAAACTACGAGGGCCACCTTCTACTTGTCCAACACCACTATTCCAATTTACTGGCGCATAACCGCAAAGAATTACTCCACCCCAATCACCATAAGTTCTTGAACCTTGTGGTTGATTTGATGTAAATACAATTGGGTTATATTTTGTTCCCATTGCCATAATCTTAGCGCCACGTTCAATAATTAAAGAACCTTTAGTGTTTTTATCACCTTTAATTACAACGCCTGAATCGATTGTAAGCGTGTGTCCATTTGTTACATAAACATATCCTTTTAAGAAATACTGTTTATCACAAGTCCAATGCGTATTTGCACTTATACTGTCTTGAACAGTAACAACTGGTGTTTGTGCTTCCATATTTACCGCAGTAAATGCAAGTAAAGCAAAAGCTAATTTTGTAGTCATTTTTTTCATTTTGTTTGTTTTATTTTTTTTGTTTTATAATTATTTAGCAAAGTAACTCAATGGTGATTACATTAACTTTTTGAAATAGTTAAGAGAATGTTATCAAGTACTTTTATATATTAATTTTTAAACCGAATGAATAATAAGCTCCAATCTTATAATACATTACTTGTTTATCAGAACCATCTGTTTTAAATTTACCATCACGATTCGTATCTTGATATAATCTAAAAGGAGAATTTAAAATATTTTGAATACCAACGTTAAATGAGATGCCTTTATAAATACGTTGAGAGATAGTTAAATCCAAAGAATGACGTGAAGACTCCCCAATGTTAGCATAATCTAATGTCCCTAAAATATAAATTCTACTTCCAAATGTATTATA
>JANYGR010000397.1 GCA_025359355.1 Bacteroidota bacterium
AATAATAATTTTTCGGTAAGGGTAGTTTTACCGGCATCGGGATGGGCAATAATGGCAAAGGTTTTACGCTTATGTAATTCGTCTAAAAAACTCATGTTGTGTTAAAAATTAAGATGGTAAATATAGTAAAAAACAAGGAAGGGCTTGATGCCAATTCTCATTCTAAAATTAACATAGATTACAAATAGTTCTTCGATAAAACAGTGGATTTTTTATTTTATTATCTTTTGCTTGACCAAAAGATACAAAAGTCAAGGCGAAAAGCCATATCCATTTTTTCTTCGCTCAAAGAGCCTTCGCAATACCTCCAGAAAAATCTGCATATCGCTCCTTTTCGCCAAACCAGCCGCACCACTACCAACGTATGCATTAGGTTATTTAACTTAACTAAAAACATCTAAGTGTCTTACAAACCATACCATAAAAAAAGCTTTTCTTTCGAAAAGCTTTTTAAAAATTTAAGATATACTATTGTCCGCCGTGGCAGTTTTTGTATTTTTTACCGCTTCCACAAAAACAAGGATCGTTACGCCCTAAAGTTGCTTCTACGCGAATTGGTTGTTGCTTGGGCTTTTGCGGTTCTTGCTGTTCTTTTGCTTCTTCTTCGCTACGGCTTTCAACTAATTTTTCTTTTGGTTTTTGCTGAACTTGCTCTTGCGTAAAACGCGCTTGAGGTAATTTCGGTTTAGACGAATTTGTGTTTTCTTCAACTGGTAAACCACCTTTCATTAAAAATGAAATTATGTCTTTACTTGTTTTAGCAATCATTTCTCTGAATAAATTAAATGATTCTAATTTATAAACTACTAATGGATCTTTTTGTTCTAACGCTGCATTTTGAACCGATTGCTTTAAATCATCCATTTCACGCAAATGCTCTTTCCACGAATCATCAATCATCGCTAGGATGATTGTTTTCTCGAAAATAGCAACTAATTCGCGTCCTTGTGAGTCGTACGATTTTTTCAAGTTAGCCATCACTTGTATAGAACGAATGCC
This sequence comes from Bacteroidota bacterium, assembly GCA_025359355.1. Taxonomy (GTDB): domain Bacteria; phylum Bacteroidota; class Bacteroidia; order B-17B0; family Aurantibacillaceae; genus UBA4416. Next base: position 1,000 of record JANYGR010000397.1, read on the forward strand.
ATCTGTAAAAGGCGTTACAATGTTTTCGAAATTATTATTCGGATTTGTATAAACATCTTTTACAACAGGGAATACCGTTTCGGCAATTTGCGCTGTTTTGAAATGATAGTGTTTTTCGCCTGCTTCAAATAAACGTTGCACTAAATCATTTTCTTTTCCGTTTAAAAATTCTTTTTCAGTGAATGGAGATTCAATACCAAAGTTTTTAATACATTCAAAAGTAAAGCCTTCATAGTCTCTGATGGCATGGTATTCCATGACAATACTATCAGCCACTTCGTAAACCATGTTAGCAATATCAATGCTTAATCTATCTCCGTAAAGCGCATTACGACGACGTTTATAAACCACATCACGTTGTGCATTCATCACATCATCATATTCAATTAATCGTTTACGAGTACCGAAATGATTTTCTTCTACTTTCTTTTGTGCACGTTCAATAGATTTAGAAATCATAGAATGCTGAATCACTTCACCTTCCTCTAAGCCCATTCTATCCATCAACGAAGCGATACGCTCACTACCAAATAAACGCATTAAGTTATCTTCCAACGACACAAAGAATTGAGAAGATCCTGGATCGCCCTGACGACCAGCACGACCACGTAATTGTCTGTCAACACGACGAGACTCGTGACGCTCAGTACCGATGATTGCTAAACCACCAGCTTCTTTCACGCCTGCTCCTAATTTAATATCCGTTCCACGACCCGCCATGTTAGTAGCAATCGTAACTGTTCCAGCTTGTCCTGCTTCGGCAACAATATCTGCTTCTTTAGCATGTAATTTGGCATTTAATACATTGTGTTTGATACCTCTTAATTTAAGCATACGGCTTAATAATTCAGAAATCTCAACGCTCGTTGTACCAACTAATACAGGACGACCTTCAGCCACTAACTTCGCTGTTTGTTCGATCACGGCATTGTATTTTTCGCGTTTTGTTTTGTAAACTAAATCTTGATCATCCTTACGTGAAATAGCACGGTTCGTAGGAATCACAACCACATCTAATTTATAAATATCCCAAAATTCGTTTGCTTCCGTTTCGGCAGTACCAGTCATACCAGCCAATTTGTTATACATACGGAAATAATTTTGCAATGTTACAGTTGCATACGTTTGAGTAGCTGCTTCGATCTTTACATTTTCTTTAGCCTCTAACGCTTGGTGTAAACCATCGCTATATCGACGACCTTCCATGATACGTCCAGTTTGCTCATCTACAATTTTTATTTGTCCGTCAGCAATCACATATTCCTGATCAATTTCAAACAAAGAGTATGCTTTTAATAATTGATTAACGGTATGAATTCGCTCGCTTTTCACAGAAAAATCGCGCATCAACAATTCTTTACGAGCAATTTTTTCTTTAGGGTCAGCAAAAGTTTGTTTTTCTAAATCAGCAATTTCTCCGCCTACATTTGGGATGATAAAGAAATGTGGGTCGTCTGAACTAGCCGTCATTAAATCAATTCCCTTCTCCGTTAAATCAACGGTGTTATTTTTTTCATCGATTACAAAAAATAAATCCACATCAATTTTATGCATTTCCTTTTGTTGGTCTTGCATATAATAGTTTTCTGTTTTTTGTAATAAAGCTTTAACACCCGGCTCGCTTAAAAATTTAATCAACGCACCATTTTTTGGTAAGCCGCGGAATGCACGTAATAAAGGGATTCCAGCTTCTTTCTCATTATTTTCAGCAAACAAACGCTTAGCATCAGTTAAGCAAGATTGTACCATTGCTTTTTGAGCTGCCAATAATTTTTCAACGCGCGGTTTAAATTCCATAAACTCGTGTTTATCACCGCTAGGCGTTGGTCCTGAAATAATCAAAGGCGTTCGTGCATCATCAATTAATACACTATCCACCTCATCCACAATCGCAAAATTATGTTTACGTTGAACTAACTCATCTACTTCGCGCGCCATATTATCACGTAAGTAATCAAAACCAAATTCGTTATTTGTTCCGTAGGTAATGTCCGCCAAATAAGCCTTACGACGCTCATCTGTGTTTGGATCATGTTTATCAATACAATCAACGCTTAAGCCATGAAACTGAAACAACGGTGCATTCCACTCGCTATCACGTTTTGCTAAATAATTGTTTACTGTTACAACGTGAACACCACGTCCTGATAACGCATTTAAGAATACAGGTAAAGTAGAAACGAGTGTTTTACCTTCACCAGTACGCATCTCAGGAATATTACCGCCATTGAGTGTCAATGCTCCGACCAGCTGTACGTCAAAAGGAATCATGTTCCAGATTTTTTTGCTCCCATCTGCTTGTGTAAATTCT
>JANYGR010000384.1 GCA_025359355.1 Bacteroidota bacterium
ACCAAATAACACTGGTTATATTATAAAATTAGAAACCGTTGATACTATAGATACATCTAAAAAATTGATTGGTAAAAAAGCCTTTTCCTTACCTGATTTTGTGGTTGAAGACGAAGATTCCTTAAGTGAATTTATCGGTTACCAAATTATCGATCATAAGCTTGGAAATATTGGCACTATCAGTGATATGGACGATAAAACTGATAATGTAATTGCTCGTATCATTCACCCCAGTGGCAAAGAAATTATTTTACCTTTCAACGATGATTTAATTGATGAGATTGATGACGATGCCAAAACCATCTCATTTTCTGCGCCAGAGGGCTTAATTGAAATGTATTTGAGTTAAAGGACTTAGTGATTTAAGAGACTTCAGAGACTGAAGGGATAGCATCACTTAACTGATGATGCGAAGTAAAATCGACCTTTTAAATTTTGATTCTTTCTTCCTGAAAAGAAGAATTTATCTGTAAAAAACAAGCAACGAAAATTTGTTAATTATGTGGTTTTTAGCATTTTTTTACTAAGTTTGTAAGCCTACAAAAAATGAGTTTAGAATCCAACATAAAAGCTGCTATTAGAGATGTTCCTGATTTTCCGAAACCAGGAATTATGTTTAAGGATATTACACCTATTTTTGAAAATCAAACTTTGTGTAACGAAATCGTAGATGGCTTTGTAAAAATTATTGGTCCTAAACCTGATGCGATAGTAGGTATTGAAAGTCGTGGGTTTTTATTTGGACTATTATTGGCGAACAAGTTGAACGTTCCATTTGTTTTAGTTCGTAAAGCCGGTAAATTACCTTATAAAACAATTAGTCACGAATACGAATTAGAATACGGAACAGCTAAAATAGAAATGCACGTTGATAGCCTTAAACCAAATTGGAATGTATTAATACACGACGATTTATTGGCTACAGGCGGAACAGCAGAAGCTGCAGCAAATTTGATAGAACAACAAGGGGCCAACGTATGTGGCTTTACCTTTGTTGTAGGCTTAGGATTTTTAAACGGAAAAGATAAATTAATTAAACACTCAAACAATATCACATGTCTAGCGCAGTATTAGAAAACACAGTTGGAATGAATTTCCAAACAAACGAAAACCAATTAGCAATTGCTGATATGATTCGTAAATTCGGTAAAGAACATATTTATCCTAAAATGATGGAATGGGATGAAGCCCAAATTTTCCCGATCGATTTATTCAAAAAATTAGGAGAATTAGGTTTAATGGGTGTTGTAGTTCCCACAGAATATGGTGGTTCAGGCTTATCATATACTGAGTATGTAACTGCTATTATCGAATTATCAAAAATTTGTGGTTCTATTGGTTTATCTATGGCTGCTCATAATTCGTTATGTACAGGCCATATTTTAGCTTTTGGTAACGAAGAACAAAAGAAAAAATATTTACCAAAATTAGCTACCGCTGAGTGGATTGGTGCTTGGGGCTTAACTGAAACAGGTACAGGTTCTGATGCTGGTGGTATGCACACAACTGCTGTTAAAGACGGAGACTATTTCGTAATTAACGGAAGTAAAAACTTTATCACACATGCTATTTCAGGAAATGTAGCAGTAGTAATTGTTCGTACTGGTGCTAAAAACGATAGCCATGGAATGAGCGCATTTATTATTGAAAAAGGAACACCAGGTTTTAAATCAGGTAAAAAAGAAAATAAATTAGGTATGCGCGCGAGCGAAACTGCTGAATTAATTTTTGATAATTGCCGTGTTCACAAAGATCAAATGATGGGCAAAGAAGGAGACGGATTTATACAAGCGATGAAAGTATTAGATGGCGGACGTATTTCTATAGCCGCTTTAAGTTGTGGTATTGCACGTGGCGCTTTTGAATGCTCTGTAAAATATGCTAAAGAACGCGAACAATTTGGCAAAGCCATTGGTCAGTTTCAAGCCATTGCTTTTAAATTAGCTGATATGGCAACTGATTTGGATGCAGCAGAATTATTAACGTTTAAAGCAGCTGACTTAAAAAACCGTCATCAAAAAATGACTAAAGAAGGGGCTTTTGCAAAATACTTTGCGTCTGAAGTATGTGTGAAAAATGCAACAGAAGCTGTTCAAATTTTTGGTGGCTACGGATTTACCAAAGATTTCCCTGCCGAAAAATATTTCCGTGATAGTAAACTATGTACAATTGGTGAAGGAACCAGCGAAATACAAAAAGTAGTGATTGCTCGAGAATTATTAAAAGATTAAAAAATAAAGAATCAGGAAAGGCTTCAGAAATGAAGCCTTTTTTATTTCATCAATAAACCATTCATTGAGCATCAAAACCAATCAGCATTTTTTATTTTTCTCTTAGGTAAAAACATTTACCTTCATATATCATTTGACTTAAATATCATTTGCAAAAACTACATATGAAAAAAATATTTTTACTATTACCATTCACATTACTCATAAGTTGTATTGATAAACAAGACAATACCGCTGAAATTTACTCAAACACTCACCCTATGAAACTAGACCCTAACGTGGCTACTGCACCAATAGCCGACAAAAAAGAACATTGGCGTGTTATCCATGGCGATACCGTTTTAGATAATTATTATTGGATGTATGATTATTTTGGTAAAGGACCAGATAGTACAAAAGTGGTAGATTATCTCAAAGCAGAAAATACCTATTTAGATAAAGTGATGGGTGGCACTGACAAATTGCAAGCAGATTTGTTTACCGAAATGAAAGCGCGTATTAAAGAAAAAGACGAAAGCGTTCCTGTTTTTAAAAATGGCTATTACTATTATACACGTACTGAAGACGGAAAACAATATTATAAATATTGTCGTAAAAAAGGGAGTTTAGAGGCAAAAGAAGAATTGTTACTCGACATCGATCAAATGGCTGAAGGACATTCGTATTACGCAGCTTCGGGTTTTGAAGTAAGTGAAGACAATAAATTTTTAGCTTATGGTATTGATGAAGTAAGCCGAAGACAATATACCATTCATATAAAAAATCTTGAAACTGGTGAGATATTAAAAGACGCCATTATAAATACAGAAGGGTATGCTGTTTGGGCGAATGATAATCAAACTTTATTTTATACAGCCAAAAATCCAATAACACTTTTATCTGAAAAAATAAAACGCCATAAATTGGGTACTTCCGAAACGGCTGATGTAACAGTATATGACGAGAAAGATAAAAGTAATTACATAGGCGTATCCAAAAGCAAAAACGACCATTACATATTTATAGAATCTAAAGCAACGATGTCGTCCGAAATACATTTTATTGATGCATCCAAACCAACCGATGCCTTTAAAGTATTTCAACTTCGTATGAAAGATGTTATTTACGATGTGACTCCTTTATCTGATAAATTTGTGATACATACCAATAAAGATGGAGCACTCAATTTTAAATTGATGGAATGTCCACTCAATAAAACAAATGCGAGTCATTGGAAAGAAATGATTCCACATCGCACAGATGTTTTAGTTGAAGGTGTTACTGAGTTTAAAGACTTTTTAGTAGTTCAAGAACGAAAAGATGGATTGATCAATATGCGTTTTAGAAATTTAACTGACAACACGGAGCATTATTTAAACTTTGGAGAAGCCGCCTACTCAGCCTCTATGGGCAATAACCCCGAATACAATAGTACCAACTTTCGTTATGGTTACACATCCTTAACAACGCCCTACTCTACCTTCGATTATAACATGGTGAGTAAAGAGAAAAAATTAATGAAACAGCAGGAAGTGCTTGGTGGATACGACGCTACAAATTATGTAACTGAACGTTTATATGCAACGGCAAAGGATGGCACTAAAGTCCCAATCTCTTTAGTATATAAAAAAGGATTTAATAAAGATGGTAAAGCTCCCTTATTACTTTATGCTTACGGAAGTTATGGCGCTAGTATGGATGCTAGTTTTAATAGCACCCGCTTAAGTTTGTTGAATCGTGGTTTTGTGTATGCCATTGCACATATACGTGGTGGTGAGGACTTAGGACGTCAATGGTATGAAGATGGGAAAATGATGAAAAAGAAAAACACTTTTACTGATTTTATTGATTGTGGTGAATTTTTAGTGAAGGAAAAATACACAACTCAAAAACATTTGTATGCGCAAGGTGGCAGTGCTGGAGGGCTATTGATGGGCGCTATTGCTAATATGGCTCCTGATTTATGGCATGGTGTTTTAGCTCATGTACCATTTGTAGATGTTGTAAATACAATGTTAGATGAAAGCATCCCTTTAACAACCAATGAATTTGACGAATGGGGTAATCCAAAAAATAAAGAGGCGTATGATTATATGAAAAGTTATAGTCCATACGAAAACGTAGAGCATAAAAATTACCCGAATATGTTAGTTACAACGGGCTTACACGACAGTCAGGTTCAATATTTTGAACCAGCTAAGTGGGTAGCAAAACTACGTGCCATGAAAACCGACAAAAATGTATTGTTATTAAAAACAAATATGGAATTCGGACACGGAGGTGCAAGCGGTCGTTTCGATTACTTAAAAGATGTGGCACTCAATTATGCGTTTATCTTTGGTTTAGAAGGTATACAGAAGTAATTCAATCATTAGTGTCCGATAAAAAATTAAAAGGAAGAGGTATTACTACCATCTTCCTTTTTTTATTACTTTAATTTTTTACGACAAAAGTTAAGTAATGAGTAAAAGTAAAAATTTTAGCGGACAGCCGATAATAAGTCAAGT
>JANYGR010000502.1 GCA_025359355.1 Bacteroidota bacterium
TAATTGTTTTTCAATTGCCTGTAATACTTCTATAGGTTTTATTCCTTTTTTAGGAAATACACGTTTGCTTGTTCCAATGTATGTTTCAATGCCTATAGAGGTTAACCAATTTCGGAAATCCGTATTTGTAAATTGTTTTAAAAATGGTGCAATGAATTCTTTTGGATGGTAACGATTGATAAAAGAATCAAGCTCTTCGGAATGCGTTAAGTTAAAACCACCTTTACCAGCTACTAAAAACTTACGACCTAAGGCTGAATTCTTTTCATAAATAGAAATATGATACTTACTCTTATCAAGGCTACAGGCAAGCATCAACGAGGCAGGACCTCCACCAATAATTGCAATATGTTTTTTGTTAGTCATGTTTTTAACACAGAGTTTAAGAGTTTTCAGAGTTCACAGAAAAAAGGTCTCCGTGTTTCTCTGCGTCTCTGCGGTTAAATACTTTTTCAACACAGAGTTTAAGAGTTTTTAGAGTTCACAGAAAAAACATTTTTGTGTTTCTCTGCGGTATTTTTATCTCTTTCGTCTCTTCTATCTCTTAAGTCCCTTAAGTCTTTCCCGTCTCTTAGGCCGTAAAATATTTATAAAACAAAGGAATTGTTTCGATGCCTTTATAATAATTAAACAATCCGTAATGCTCATTTGGAGAGTGCAATGCATCGCTATCTAAACCAAAACCAAACAAGATACTATCCATTCCTAATTCTTTCTTAAATAAAGCAACAATAGGAATACTACCTCCACCAAAGGTTGGGATTGGCTTTTTACCATAAGCCTCTTCCATAGCCTTACTAGCAGACACATAACCTTTAGAATTAATTGGTACTAAAACCGGTTCTCCACCATGATGCGCCGTTACTTTTACTTTCACTGATTTTGGAGCAATGCTCTCAAAATGTTTAGCGAAAATTTCACTGATGTTATGTGAGTTTTGATTAGGTACTAAGCGCATGGATATTTTAGCAAAGGCTTTTGAAGGCAATACTGTTTTAGCCCCTTCGCCTATGTATCCGCCCCAAATACCATTCACATCAAGGGTTGGACGAATACCAGTACGTTCGTTGGTTGTATATCCTTTCTCACCACGTTCTTCTGCTATATCCAAATCTTTTTTAAAGTCATTCAAATCAAAGGGTGCTTTAGCCATCTCTGCTCTATCGGCATCATTGTAATTGATAACATCATCATAAAAAGCAGGAATAGTAATATGATTATTTTCATCATGGCAACTCGCAATCATTTTACATAAAATATTGATGGGATTAGCTACAGCACCACCATATACACCACTGTGTAAATCTCTATTAGGGCCTGTTACTTCAACTTCCATATAAGCCAATCCTCTTAAACCAGCGTCAATACTGGGTGTGTCGTTGGCAATGATAGAGGTATCTGAAATTAAAATAATATCTCCTTTTAGTTTTTCTTTGTTTGCAATAATCCATGGACCTAAACTTGGAGAGCCAACTTCCTCTTCACCTTCAATCATAAACTTCACATTGCAAGGCAAGGTGTTTGTTTTCATCATAGTTTCAAAGGCTTTCACGTGCATATACATTTGTCCTTTATCATCGCAACTTCCACGTGCAAAAATAGCGCCTTCAGGGTGTATTTCTGTTTTTTTGATCACAGGCTCAAAGGGTGGAGAATCCCATAAATTAAGGGGGTCAGCAGGCTGCACATCGTAATGCCCATAAACAACAACGGTTGGTTTTGCTGGATCAATTATTTTTTCGGCATATACAACAGGGTAACCTTTAGTTTGGCAAATTTCAACCTTATCAGCTCCAGCCTCTATAAGTCTTTGTTTGACAGCTTCTGCTGTTTTTTCCATATCAGGTTTATGCTCTGGTTTGGCACTAATAGAAGGGATTTTGAGCAAATCTAATAATTCATTTAAAAAACGTTCTTTGTTTGAATTAATATAGGGTTTAAGTTGAGAATAGTCCATGATTTTTATAATTTTTGGTGCTAATTTAGGATAATTATTGTAGTTTGATATATAGTGAGTGAAAAATTTGACGAATCATAGTTGAATGACTATTTTTGATTGTATATGAAAAAAATTAAGATATATCATTTACTAACTATCCTGTTGTTAGTTGGTTTAAATTTAAATGCACAATTAACAACATCTCAAACATTAACGCCTACTCAACTTGTACAAAATGTATTGTTAGGTTCTGGAGTATCCGCAAGTAATATTACTTATACCGGCATAACGGCAACTCGTGGTACCTTTAATGGATCAGCTTCAAATTTAGGTTTATCATCGGGCGTGTTATTGAGTTGTGGTAATAATACAAATGCTATCGGACCAAATAATTCGTCTAATGCGGATCAAGATAATTCATTACCCGGAGATCCGGATTTAGATTTGATTATGTCACCGACGACTAGTTTTGATGCAACAATTTTAGAATTTGATTTTATTCCTATGTCAGATACTATTAAATTTAGATATGTTTTTGGTTCAGAAGAATATATGGAATTTGTTAGCCCATTGCCTGGGGGAATAAATGATGGATTTGGTTTCTTTATTAGCGGGCCTGGAATCACAGGCCCTTTTTCAGGCGGAGCAAAAAATATTGCTATAATTCCGGGAACTACACTTCCTGTTACGATGTTTAATTTAAACTTAAATAATAATTCTGCATATTATTTTGATAATGGAGATGGTCAAGGTACAGGCACAGCTCCAGATGGAGCAACTGTTCAATACGATGGCTTTACAGTTCCGTTAACAGCAAAAACATGGGTTCAATGTGGACAAACCTATCATATAAAAATGGCTATTGCTGATGGTGGTGATGGAATTATTGATTCCGGTGTATTTCTAGAAGGTGGTTCATTTAGTAGCGCGCCACCGTTAAATGTATATACCACTAATTCCAATTCAAATATTCCTGATTCTATTTTAGTAGAAGATTGTAATACCTATTGCGCTTATTTTATAAGAAATGGAAATGTTGCAGTTGCTGATTCGTTTGCTCTGCAAGTGTCTGGTAATGCCATATTAGGAACTGACTATGTTCAAAACGGTAACCCAACATTTACTTGGCCAACAAAATTATATTTTGCAGCTAATCAGGATACCATTAAGGTTTGTAATATTTATGCGTTACAAGATGGTATTATAGAAGGTTCTGATACACTTAGATTTACAATGTCAAGTTTTATTACGTCAACTACGTCGTGTTTATCTTCAAATGCTATTAAATTTAATTTATACATAAACGATTATACGCCGATTTCAATCGGACAAAATAACATGTCAATATGTAGTGGATCATCTGCGACTTTAAATGCAGCAGCTACTTTAGGCTACCCTGCTTATACCTATACACTTTCTTCTCCATCTGTAAACACAGCTACTTTAAATACTGGGCCGATTAATAGTGTCACCAATTTTACAATAACCGTAAATGATGTTTGTAATAAACCAGTTACTAAACAAATAACCGTTACGCCAGTAGCAACACCAACTGTGGTGTCAGATAATGCAGTAATATGTGTAGGAGATGTTGCTAATTTAACGGCATTAGGGGCATCCACATATACATGGAATACTGGTGTAGCTAATAGTGTTCTTACAATTACTCCAACTGTAACTACCAGCTATACTGTTATTGGTGCTGTTGGGACTTGCACAAGTTCAACTGTGGGAACGGTAACAGTAAACGGGCAGTCAATTTCAATTACGGGTAATAACAATATATGTATAGGTCAAAGCTCGACTCTATCAGCAAATGGAGGTTCTGCATATACATGGAATACTGGAGCAACCGGTTCCGTTATAACAGTAACTCCATCCATAAACACAACATATACAACAACCTCTATTTTAGGTTCTTGTACCAATACAGCTGTATTTATGGTAAGTGTAGCGCCTATCCCTACGATAACAGTTGTTGGTACGGCTGTGTGTCCAGGTCAAAATGCAATTATTACTGCATCAGGAGCAACAACTTATACGTGGAGTACTGGTGCTAATACAAATGTGATTAGTGTGAATCCATTAGTTAATACATCGTTTACAGTTACAGGAACTACGGTAGCGTCTTGTTCCAATACATCTGTTTATACTGTGAATGTTATTACATCAAAACCACAATTACAAGAATTAGATCCTATTAAATTTTGTTTGGATTCAACTAAAAAAATTGCAATATCTGTTTCAAACGGAAATCCTCCTTATACGTTATCATGGCTCATCCCAAGCAACGGTATGATTCCTTATGATACTGTTAATACGACGTATTATTTCACTCAATCTCAAACGGCATCTAATGGTAATTATTTAGTTATTGTAACTGATCAATGTTTATTTAAAGATACGATTATGATAAATATTGAAACACATAATTGCAATGTTATGGTTCCAAACGTGGTGACGCCAAACGGAGATAATATTAACGATGTATTTAAAATTAACGGATTAGAAAATTTTCCAAACAGTGTTTTGAATGTATTTAACAGATGGGGTAAAAAAATATACACAAGCGAAGATTATAAAAATGATTGGAAGCCAGAGCAAAATGATGGAACCTATTTTTATGTATTAGAAGTATCTGACGGACGGAAACTAAATGGCTTTTTTCAAATATTTAAAAATTGAGAATAAAATCCACATATTATATTACCTGCATATTTTTGTTGCTAAGCTTATTTAAAGCTCAAGCTACTCATATTGTTGGTGGCGAAATATACTATGATAATTTAGGAGGAAATAATTACAAAATACACATGAAAGTGTATAGAGATTGTATTAATGGTATTCCACCTTTTGACAATCCTGCCTTTTTTACCATTTTCAATGCGTCTGGTGGAGTAGTAACCACATTAAATGTTGCGATGACGAGTAGCATAAATGTACCGCCCTCCAACAACAGCCCCTGTGCTCCCGCCACTAATGGTGTAGCTTGTGTAGAGGAAGCTATTTATGA
>JANYGR010000511.1 GCA_025359355.1 Bacteroidota bacterium
GGGCCTCCGCAAGTTTAATTTTGTCGGTTAAAAAACTCCAATTTCCTCGTTATACTTGCCTTAAAAATGGTCATTTGCGAAAAGCAAACTCCCATTATTTACGTACCGATAGCTATCGGTATCGCAAGCCTCGAACTTGAATTTTTTTATCAGACAACCTATTTTCCTGTAAGTACTATTTAAAATAAGTAGTTTTTGCGCAGCGAAATAATTTTTAGCATTATTCATTATTAATTCATCATAATATGTTAGATAACATCATACAGTTCTCTATAAAAAATAAACTCATTGTAGGATTATTTACCATTGCCTTAATTGGCTATGGCATTCTGCAAGTTACCAAACTGCCTATAGATGCAGTGCCCGACATTACCAATAATCAAGTGCAGGTTATTACGGTAGCACCTTCCTTTGGAGCAACGGATATTGAGCGTTTGGTAACCTTTCCTATTGAACAAGCTAATAGTAACATCAATGGCTTGAAAGAAATTCGTAGTTTTTCGCGCTTTGGCTTATCAGTAGTAACGATTGTGTTTGACGATGAAATTGATATTTATTGGGCAAGGCAGCAAGTAGCCGAGCGTTTGCAAAAAGCACAATTGCAAATACCTCCAGGCATTGGCACGCCTGAGTTGGGGCCTGTAACAACTGGCCTTGGCGAAATATATCAATACGTGGTTCGTGCTAAGGCAGGTTACGAAGGAAAGTATAATGAAACAGAATTGCGAACTATTCAGGATTGGATAGTGCGTCGTCAGTTGCTTGGTGTGAAAGGTGTGGCAGAGGTGAGTAGTTTTGGTGGGAAATTAAAGCAATACGAAATAGCGGTTAATCCTAATAAATTACAATCCTATAACATCACTATTAATGATGTGTTTTCGGCATTAGAAAAAAATAATCAAAATACAGGAGGGGCTTATATAGAGAAGGGAGCCACTGTTTTATTTATTCGTAGCGAAGGATTAATAGGTTCGTTGAAAGATATAGAAAATATATCGATTAAGGCAACGAAAAGCGGAGCGCCTTTGTTTATAAGAGATGTAGCAGATGTAAAAATTGGTTACGCCACACGCTATGGCGCGATGTGTTATAATGATAAAGGAGAAGTATCGGGAGCCATTGTGATGATGTTGAAGGGAGCAAATAGTAGCGACGTGATTAAAAAAGTAAAAGAGCGTATTACGCAAATTCAAAAGACTTTGCCAGAAGGTGTGGTTATAGAGCCTTTTTTGGATAGAACAAAAATGGTGAACAATGCTATTGGCACGGTTGAACAAAATTTATTGGAAGGCGCGTTAATTGTGATTTTTGTATTGGTGTTATTTTTAGGAAATTTCAGAGCAGGTTTATTGGTAGCATCTGTTATTCCTTTAGCGATGCTCTTTGCTGTTTGTTTAATGAATGCCTTTGGTGTGAGTGGAAATTTAATGAGCTTAGGTGCTTTGGATTTTGGATTGATAGTAGATGGTGCTGTTATTATTGTAGAAGCCGTCATGCATCAATTAGCGCACAGTAAAAAATTTAGCACCGTTCAGGCGTTATCTCAAAAAGAGATGGACGAAGAAGTTAAGCACTCTGCTGGTAAAATGATGAATAGTGCGGTGTTTGGACAATTTATTATTTTGATTGTGTACTTACCAATTTTTACCTTGCAAGGTATAGAAGGAAAAATGTTTAAGCCGATGGCGCAAACAGTTGCCTTTGCTTTGCTAGGAGCCTTTGTGCTTTCATTAACGTATATTCCCATGATGAGTGCGTTGTTTTTAAGTAAGAAAATAAAACACAAACCAAACATTTCTGATAAGCTGATGGGTAAGGTAGAAATAGCTTACCAAAATAAATTAGCTGGTATTATCAAGCATCCAAAAGTGGTGTTATCGTTTGTGTTAGTATTATTTGTTGGTGCCATTATCGTGTTAACGACTTTAGGTGGCGAATTTATACCTGCGCTTGAAGAAGGTGATTTTGCTGTAGAAACGCGCATCTTAACAGGAAGTAATTTAAATACAACCATTGCATCAACCCAAAAAGCGGCTCATATTTTAAAGACGCAATTTCCGGAAGTAGAAAAAGTCGTTACTAAAATAGGCAGTGGTGAAGTGCCCACAGATCCCATGCCTATGGAAG
>JANYGR010000036.1 GCA_025359355.1 Bacteroidota bacterium
AATGGAACAAGATGAACGCGAACGCGCCTTAATTAAATTTAGAAACGGAAGCCACAGCGTATTAATTTCTACCGATTTAGCAGCACGTGGATTAGATATTCCTGAAATAGAATATGTGATTCATTACCAATTACCATTAACAATTGAAACATATACACACCGAAATGGCCGTACAGCACGTATGCACGCAAAAGGCGTGGCTTATTTAATTTTAGGGGAAGAAGAATACCAACCGAAATTTATTACTGAAAAAATTGAGGTAGAGAAAATTGAAGCAACGAAAATTATTCCGCCGCCACCCGTTTGGGAAACCTTATATATTAGTGTAGGTAAAAAAGAAAAAGTAAATAAAATTGACATTGTTGGTTTATTATTACAAAAAGGAAATTTGCAAAAGGATGAATTAGGCTTGATCGAAGTGCTTGACCACTGCGCTTTTGCGGCCGTTAAGCGAACGAAGATCCAAGCCGTATTACAAGCGATTAAAAACGAAAAACTAAAAGGTAAAAGTGCCAAAATTTCGGTGGCGAAGTAGAATAGAAAATACTTTTATTAAATCAATCATTTGTTTTTTATCTTTGGGAGTAATGAAAGACCTTAAAATACACATTCTGATTTTCCTTTTATTCATGGGAAACATTATTATTAGTCAGAATATAAGCATTAGGGTTATAAATAAGACTAATAAGGTTGTGGATTCTTTAAGAATAAATGGCCTTTTCGTAGGTCATATTGACCGAGATAGTTCGACACAAGCTATTTTTTATAAATCTATACAATTCGACAGTGGCAATCCTGAATTTGTATTAAGTTCTTTTATTGAAAATAAGAATATAAAAAGCAGATCACATATTTTTAGGTGTGGAACTAGTTTAGAAAACAGAATTTTAGGCGAATATTTATGTCATTTAAAATATTTTGAGTCTAAAGTGGATACATTTATCAGACTCGACCTGTACTCTTCAAAACCAAATATTAAATAAAAAATGGTAACCGTTTTAAATTGAATATGACGTTAATTTAAGACTTTGTGTATCTATATCTAATGCACAAAAAGAAATCACTATACTTTTGTATAGTACTATCTAAAGTATAGTAAATACGCGTACCTTTGTTTATCAAAAAATGACACTGTGTATTTTGACACAGGCACAAACAAATTTTTTAAATTAAACGTTATGAAAACAAGAACCATTGAAAAAATTATATATGCTCCTACCTTTGATATGGGCGGCTTACCAATCAGACAACCACTTCCTTCATCAGAACTTGATTACTTTGACCCCTTTGTATTATTGCATCACGGGCATTCTATCATGGATAAGGATGTGGATTTAAAATACGCAGGTGTTGGGCCGCACCCGCACAGAGGGTTTTCTCCTGTAACATTTGTATTTAAAGGAGGCACACACCATCGTGACAGCAGAGGAAATAATCATAAAGTATATGAAGGTGGCACACAATGGATGCATGCAGGTATGGGAATTGTGCATAGCGAAAGACCTTTAACGTCAGAAATGGAAATTATACAAATGTGGATTAATACACCAGCTAAACAAAAAATGGAACAGCCCTTGTATTTCCCTTTATCTAAAGACGATACGCCACAATTTGTAAGCGAAGATAAATTTATAGAAGTTGGTATTGTTACAGGAAATCTATTAGGTATAAAAGGTCCTATACCTACCATGACGCCTATTAATTCTGCTATGTTACACGTTTCAAAAAATGGAACATTGGAAATTCCTTTACCAAAAAATCATCATGCTTTTTTATATTTATTAGATGGTAAATTGAAAGTGGGAGAGGATGAAGTAATAGGAAAAAAAATGATTGTGTTCGCCAATAATGGAGACAGCATTATCATTAAGGGATTAGAGGACACAAGGGCTTTATTAATGAGTGGCGAACCTATTGGTGAAAAAATTGTAGCTCAAGGTCCATTTGTTATGAACAACGAAACACAATTGATGGAAGCCTATCGTGATGCGAGAATGGGGAAAATGGGTGTATTGATTGAGGATTAATTTAATTTACATAATTGTTTAATTTGAACGCTGATGACACAGATAATTAAGATAGTACAGATAAAACCCTATTAATGAGTGCTTTCTGCATTCTATTTTAATTATGAAAGAAGTGCCTGTGTTTAAACCTTTATGGACATTAAATCATCTTTAATCATATCTATCAGCGTTATCTGCGTTCTACGAGTTTTGTTTTAATACACAAATTGCTTCACTTCGCTAGGTATAGAAAAGGTTTCGGCGCTTTTATAAAACTCTTCAAAGGCTTGATTTAACAGGAAGATGCAGCCTTTAAATTTTCTTAAGTCTTTCGATTCTCTAATGCCCACTTTAAGTTTTGGCAATTGCTCATACAGGGCGTCTAATTTGATCGAGGTCATCGTTTCTTTTCCACTATAAAAAGATTGACTAGTACTTTTGATTTGAAAGTAAGGAAAGGGTTTGTGTAGTTGAATAAAATAACGGTTCTTGATAACGATAGCGACATCTCTTTCGGGGGATCCACGCTCAACAGATGAATTAGCAAGACTTTGTGGAACAACGCCCAAAGAAGAATTGCAAATCGTACTTCTATTATCAGCAATGATATAAAAAGACGCAGTGCATACAATATTAGGATTAATAACCAAACTGGTATCTAAAAAAATACCGCTTATATTTTTGTGTTTTACAGAATCAGAATAATCTGACGAGAAAAAATAAACAGGACAAAATTTGAATTCTTGTAAATAAGATAAGATGATGATTTTATTTTTAATAGCGGTCTCTCTTTCTACTTGTGTTGCTAAATCATTGTTTCCTGCCGCTTTTAAGCGATTAATGGTATTTGCATTTGTTTTTAATCGAACCAATAAAGCGCCATTCTTTTTAAGAGATACAATTTGTGCTTTAGCTATATCAAAGCGTAATGCATGAAAATTAGCAAACGTTGTATCGCCTTTGTATTCAGTAACAACAGGAGGCTTCACGCCTTCGTCTTGCGAGTACATAGTAGCGTTTATGACAGTACATAAAATTAAAAAAAACAGAGTGATGCGCATCATACTTTTACTTTATATTTTTTTGACCAAATTACTATTAATGGGACAAAGCAAACCAAAGGAAATAACCAAGCAAAAACAGCAGGAAGCATCGTGTTATTAACTACTAAAAAAGCTGTAACGGAGGCAATGTAGCTACCTACCATCCTCTGTATATGAGTAGTAAGCCCATAATTTTTAACAGAGGATTTACCTTTATAATTTATAAAATCTTGATATACAAAAAACAAACTAATGCCCCCAAATACTAAAAAAACAACACCAAACAAATTTGAATAAAAAATGTTATATAATCCAAAAAACACAAAACCGAATCCAAACACTAGCATTATAGCCGAAAATAGCCAGTCTGTGGTCTTTATATCGGTTTCTGATTTTTTTGTTAAATACCGTTTACCAGTTAATAGCATATATGAAGTAAAAATTCCAATTATAAAAAGAAAATAATTTGGATGTAAATATGACATTGGTAGAGCGACAATAGCTGTTACAAGCATTGCATAAAAATAAATACTTCCAATAAGTTTGTGTTTTTTCGTTCCCTTTTTTAAGACTAGAATAAACAGTCCTAACAACAAACTAACGCTGCCGCCAATAACATGTGTAAGAAGTAATAATTTGAAACAAGTTACCATTTATTTAAAATATTTTTTCGTTAAGTATAAAAAACATTATTTAATTTCTGACCCATTATTAAAATCTGATTTTGTGGGAACTATAAAACTTAATTCGCCTTTACTATTTGCTGCCATTAGTATCATCCCTTGACTTTCGATGCCTTTTATTTTTCGTGGCGCTAAATTTATTAAGATACTTACTTGTTGCCCTATAATATCTTCAGGTTTGTAATACTCTGCAATGCCACTAACGACAGTGCGTTGATCAATTCCAGTATCTATTTTTAACTTTAAAAGCTTATCCGTTTTAGGTACGCGTTCTGCTTCCAAAATTGTACCCGTACGTATATCCATTTTAGAAAAATCATCAAATGATGTTTCCGGTTTAGCTGGCTGCACACTGAGCGGAGCCGAAGTGTTAGCCGCTTTACTATCTTCCAATTTTTTTACTTGAGCTTCTACTTCAGCATCTTCAATTTTTGCAAATAATAATTCGTCTTTATTAATCTGATGTCCAGCGGCCATATTAGAGGTTTGCTTAGCCGCATGCCATTTTAATGTTGGCATATTTAATAATGCAAATAATTTAGAAGAAGTAAACGGAATAAATGGTTCGCACACAATTGCTAAATTACAACTGATCTGTAAGGCAATGTTCATAACGGTTTTCACGCGTTCTTCATCTGTTTTAATTAATTTCCAAGGTTCTGTTTCGGCTAAATATTTATTACCTAAGCGTGCTAAGTTCATCATTTCACCGAGCGCTTCTCTAAACCTGAATTGCTCAATAGAAGCCGCAATTTTATCAGGGAAAGATGCTAATTCTTCTAATACAATTAAATCTTCTTTGGTATAACGTTCTGCAGCTGGAACTTTTCCATTATAAAATTTATGAGTAAGAACTAATGTACGATTTACAAAATTTCCTAAAACAGCAACTAACTCATTATTATTTCTTGCTTGAAAATCTTTCCAAGTAAAATCATTGTCTTTGTTTTCTGGTGCATTGGCGCACAGCGTGTAACGAAGTACATCTTGCTTATCTTTAAATTCTAACAAATATTCGTGTAACCAAACAGCCCAATTACGTGATGTCGAAATTTTATCTCCCTCTAAATTTAAAAATTCGTTGGCAGGAACATTATCAGCTAAAATAAAATCGCCGTGTTCCATTAACATACTTTGAAAAATAATGCAATGAAACACAATATTGTCTTTCCCAATAAAATGAATTAAGCGCGTGTCTTTATCTTTCCAATACAATTCCCAATCGTTAGGTCGTAATTCTTTAGTAGCAGATATATAGCCTATTGGCGCATCAAACCACACGTATAGTACTTTTCCTTCGGCGCCTTTTACAGGAACTGGCACGCCCCAATCCAAATCGCGAGTCATGGAGCGAGGTTGTAATCCGTCGCCACTATCCAACCAACTTTTGCATTGCCCGTAAACGTTGTTTTTCCAATCCGTATGTTTATCTAAGTATGCTTGTATTTTAGGTTGTAATTTATCTAAAGGCAAAAACCAATTTTTAGTTTCTTTTAAAACAGGTTTACTTCCGCTTAAGGTTGATTTTGGTTCAATCAAATCAGTTGGGTTTAATGTGCTACCACACTTTTCACACTGATCGCCATAAGCATTCGGATTAGCGCATTTAGGACAGGTTCCCACGATATAACGATCGGCAAGAAATTGTTTTGCCTCATCGTCATAATATTGTTCGGTTACTTGTTCGGTAAAAACACCTTTATCATATAGTACCGTAAAAAAATCAGAAGCCGTTTGATGATGAATTTTACTGGATGTTCGAGAGTACACATCAAAAGAGATTCCAAATTCTTTGAAAGAATCTCCCATCATTTTATGATATTTATCAACGACATCTTGCGGCGTGATACCTTCTTTTTTTGCTTTAATAGTAATAGGAACGCCATGTTCGTCGCTTCCGCAGATAAACAAAACATCTTCGCCTTTGCTTCGTTTGTACCTTACAAATATATCTGATGGTAAATAACATCCCGCTAAATGACCAATATGAACAGGGCCGTTAGCATAAGGTAATGCAGAAGTAACAAGTGTGCGTTTATAAGTTTGAGCCATACTATTTTAAGTGTAGAAAAATTGCTGTAAAATTGTGTAAAGATAACATTTAACATTAATACAAAAACGTAAAAAATGACATCAACTGTTAAAGAAATTTGGAAGCAAATTCCTTATTTAAAAGGAATCGCTAAAAAAAATTACGCAGTATCTAATCAAGGAAGAATAGCTTCTTATGTGGGTAATATCAATGATTTGACGATCTTAAAACCCAAATTATATGATGGAATGTATCGCTATAATCTTCGTCACAACGGAAAGGCTCTTGGATTGTTTCCTTCTGTAGCAGTGGCGACGGTGTTTATCAAAAAACCAAATTCAAAATGCACTAAAATTATTCATTTGAATTATGATAAAACAAACAATGATATTTCTAATTTAAAATGGGTAACAAGCGAAGACTATTTTACGCATAGATCTAAAAACACGCATTCGACGGCTGTTTTATCAGCAAAGGTGGCGGTTAAAAATATGTCGAAAAAACTGGACGAGAAAAAAGTGATTCAGTTAAAAAAAGAAATTTGGAATCCTAAACGCAAATTATCCTTTAAGCAATTAGCGGATAAATTCGGAATTGCAGAAATGAATTTGTACCGTATTAAATCAGGCGTATTTTGGTATCACATACGTGTAGAAGGTGAGCCATTGCACGATTCGCATAAGTTATATTTGAAAAATTTAGAATTGTATAATAAACAATT
>JANYGR010000049.1 GCA_025359355.1 Bacteroidota bacterium
TTAACCCAACCTTCATTTCCGTTTTCTAATTTAATATTAGTCCAGTTATCATTGCTTTCAATCACTGAGACTTTAGTACCATCGTGTAAACTAAATTTAGAATTTGAAGTAGCACTTGGCTCTTCATGAATTTTAGTTTCGCGCGTCGTAATTATTGCAAAAGAAATTTGTTGTTTGCTATGTAAAGCCGAAAAGCCTAATACCATTGAGCCTACAAAGACAATCAAACATAAACAAGACGTAAAAAAACTCAATCGCTTAATTGTAATTGAGCCTGAAACGAAAAATAGAAATGCTAATATTAAACAAGCTGTTAATGAAGCTATACTTAACCAAGCCCAACCATTCGTTGTAAAATAATTTACCAATCCTGTTTTAATAGCGCCTAAAAAATAATTTTCTTTCGATTCTATTTTATCAATCGTTTTTTGATTTGCTAAACGAAGATTTGTTTTTATATCATCATTATTAGGTTTTAGTTTATTAGCCAACTCATAATTATAAATCGCCTTCCCTATTTCATTATTTTTATAATAGGCATTACCCAAATTATAAAATAGTTTATAGGACGTTACACCTTGTTTTACAATCATTTCGTATGACTCAATAGCTCCTTTATAATTTTTATTTTTATAAAAGGTTTCTGCTTGATGAGTTAAATCCACACTTGAAAAAGCGTGAAGAGACATGACTAAACATACTATGTATAAAATGTGTTTCATTGGTAATTTATTTATTCAGCGGTTGCAATCCGTCTTTACTCCCATTACAAGCCCCTCCTTTGGAGGGGTTGGGGAGGCTTCTACATATCTGCTGTTGGTCCATAAATACTTGGCAATGGCACGTTTAATAAACGTAAATAAACCGTTAATTGTCCACGGTGATGGTATAAATGATTCATACACCATTCACGAACGACTTCTGCTTTACAATTCGTAAAATAAATTTGTTCGCCATTACGCATAGTCCAAGGTTTTTTAAATTCCTCCTCAGAAATTTCATTTAATATTTTAGTCGCTTTTTCAACCAAATCATCATGGTAAGCTAATAAATCTTCTACCGTATTAAATTCTTTAGGAGTAAAATTTCCTTTTGAAAAATCTAATTCATCATGAACTAAACATTCCTTCCACCAACCATTAATCTCCGCAACGTGAACGGTTAAACGTTTTAGCGTCATCGATTTTTCATGTGGTTTATAATCTAATTTATCAAACGGCACAACTGCTAAGAGATTACGAGTACTTGCCGCTTCTTTTTTTAATTCTGCTAATAAAATTTCGCTTTGTTTCATATAGTTAGTTGTTTGATGTATGTTGTATGTTGTATGTTGTTTTATTTAATTATCTAATTTATTTAATCCCTTCTATCCCTTTAGTCTTAACTGTTCTTTGAGTCTTTTATATTTTTTTAATCTGTTCTTCAATTTGAGAAATTAACTCTACAGTATCATTATACACTTTTTGTAAATCTCCAGTAACTGCACTTGGCGCATATTTCGCGTATTCGCAAGTGTTTAATGTTTCTATCACATTTTTAGCTGTTTCAATCGACACATTCCGAGATAATAACATGTCTGATATTTTATCTTTTGATAAATCTACAATTGATAAATTAAATTTATTACCAATGTATTTATGTAGTGCATTTAAAATTTCATCGAAAAATAATTCTTTATTATTGGTGCTTAAATGTTTTTCAGCAATCACTAATTGTTTCTTAGCTAATTTAGCAGCTTTACGCTCTTTTACAGCAGTTATGTTACTATTTTCTTTAATATGTTTTCTCACTAAAACAATTCCTACAAAAAACAATATTGTTGGAATTAATAGTAACATATAATGCATGAATGACGAGAAAAATTCTTCGTCATTTTTACGTAAATCTAAATTACCAGTTTTAATATAACGTATATCATTCTCCGTTTCGTTAATACCTTTTTTAGTAGGCGTAATCACTTGAGCACTGGAAGCATCGCCTTCTAATACAGTTAGTTTAATTTCAGGAGAAGGAAGTGTCACATATTGTTTTTTATCTGAATCAAAATAACTGAAATTTAGTTTATCTAATATAAACTCTCCTTTTTCTCGAGGGATAATTAAATAGTCGTATGTTTTACTACCACTCACTCCTCCATTGGTACTAATTTTTTCGGATACCTTTGGATCATAGGATTCAAAACTTTCAGGTAAATTTAAGTGCATAGGTTCAACCAATTTGATATTCCCTTTTCCACTAATCGTAATTTTTAAATTGACTGCATCATTCGCTTTCATTTGTTGTTTGCTGATTTCAGCCTTATAACTATAATCGCCAACTGCGCTTGAAAAATCTTGTGGTTTATTTTCTAATGGTAAATCAAGTACATCAACCTTAACAGCTTTACTCTTCACTTTCACCACAACATCTTCATAACCACCTGCTCCAAAAAATTGTTCGAATATATTACGTGGCTGGCGTTTTGTTTGACGACGAACAATGCATTCCAATTCTATTGGTTCTACTGTAATATTTCCTGTGCGTTGAGGAAATAAAAAAACACGATTGTAGTCTGCAACATAATAATTAACACCATTAACGTTCTCTTGCTTCAATTCAATCTGCTTATTGTTTTCTTCTATTTGCGACCAAAAGCCATTGTATTGGGGGAATTGAACATTTTGAAAACCTCTCAAATCAACTCTTGAATAAACTTTTTGAGTTAAAATTAATTGTTCGCCTAAATAACATTTTGATTTACTTAAATACGTTCTAACAAATAACTCTTCACTACCAACAGGAGTAGCTACTTGAGTTTGTGGTTGAGTTTGCTGTTGAGTTGCATTCCCTTGATTACCTGTATTCGCTTGTTGTGTAGCACCTTTCCCAACTTCGATCACAATGGGCTTCGTTTCTAATTTTTGGTTTCCAGACACACAAGTAGCTGCGCCAATGGTGAATTTACCTTCTTTTTTAGCTGCAATAAAAATAGAAATAGTAGTAGATTGAGAAATATTCCCATTCACCATACTCATGCTATTACTTTGATTTGGACCGCCAGCTATATTAAAATCAGTATTAATATTAGGCAATGATATATTACCTCCAGCACCATTAACCGTAAATGCTATTTGAAATACTTCGCCAACAGCGACTTTATTTTTGCTCACCTGAGCTACAAAGCTTGATGATTGAGCAAATACAAAAGATGATGTAAAACATAAAAAAAATAAAAGCTTCGCACTTATTGCAATGGAAATGGAACAGACCTCACCCCTAGCCTCTCTCCAAAATAGAGGGGAATAGAATAGTTGAAGTTTATGTGAATGAGTATTCATTTTTCTTAATACGTCTCTTTAGTCCCTTTAATCTTTTCAATCTTTTAAGTCTCTCTACCAGTCTTTATCTACTTTCTTTCTCTGTCCAGGCTCTCCTTTTTTCTTACGAAGTGACTGCATTTTTTTCTCATCATTCTTTAAGGCATTCAACATTTGCTCCGCTTGCTCTTTACTCATTTTAGGCTGAGCGGCTTCTTGTTTTTCTTTATCGTTTTTATTATTGATATTTTCTTTATCTTTTTCTCCCTTGTCTTTTTTATCTTCTTTTTTATCTCCGTCCTTCTTATCGTCCTTTTTCTTATCGTCTTTCTTTTGTTGATCTTGTTGTTTTTTCAATTGACGTTGAGCAAATGCTAAATTATAGCGTGTATCTTCATCTTTTGGATTTAATTTCAATGCTTTTTTATAACCCAAGATTGCATCTTCATAATTTGCTTGTAATAATTTAGAGTTGCCGTAATTATGCCAAGCTTTTTGAATGGTATCCGAATTTGATACTGATTTAGCTACTACTTCAAACTGTTCTGCTGCTTGCTCAAAAATTAAATTAGCTGCCGAATCTTTGGTCATGCGCTTATCTGGCACAGGAATTTTACCAGTTTTTATTCCATAGCCTGTTTTGTATAAGGCATCTCCTAAATTAAAATTGGCTTTATAAAAATCTTGTTTTTCCTTTAAGGATTTTTTATAATAATTAGCGGCTTCCATTGTTTTTCCTGAGAAATAACTTTGGTTACCATTATACAAAATTTGCTTTTCTTTTTGAGAAAAACCAAGTGTTGTTATTACTAACAAAAATATTAAAAATAAAATATGTGTATTATGCTTTTGCATCTTTAAATAAATTCAATTTTTTCCAAAGTTTACTTACTCGTTCTGATATCAATGCTTCAATCACTAAAAATAATAAGGCTGCTCCTAAAAACCACTGGAATTGATCTTCATAGTCGGTAAACATTTTGCTTTCCAATTGTTTTTTATCTAATTCGGCAATCTTATTTAAAATAGCATCAAGGCCTACATCACTTGTACTTGCTTGCACATAAACACCATCAGTCGCCGCCGCAATTTCTTGTAAAATTTTTGCATCTAGTTTGGTAACAATAGTATTGCCTGCATTATCTTTTTTATAACCACTTACAATGCCGTCAATTACATTAGGAATTGGAACACCACTTTCTGAACCTACACCTATGGTATGAATAACAATATTTTTCTTTCCAGCTTCTTCTGCGGCATCAACAGCGCTTTCCTGAGCATCTTCATTATTTTCACCATCTGTAATTACAACAATGGCTTTGTTTTTCCCTTCATCTTTACCAAAGCTTTCTACCGCTTTATTAATGGCATCAGCTATATTAGTTCCTTGCGTTGGGACAATTTTTGTATTGATACTTTCTAAAAATAATTTGGCTGTGCTATAATCCGTTGTTATCGGTAATTGAACATAAGCCTCTCCTGCAAACACGATAATTCCTAAACGATCGCCTTGCAATTTATTAATCATGTTTTCAATCGCCATTTTAGCTCTATCCAAACGATTGGGAGATAAATCTTGGGCTAACATACTATTCGATACATCTAAGCAAATCATGATATCAGCACCTTCGCGCTTTACATCCTTTAATTTAGAACCTGATTGTAAATTACAGATTCCTAAAATCAAAAAAGAAAAGCCAATTAAAAATAAAATAAACTTACTGTGTTTTTTAGCATTAGAAACATTTGGTATTAATTGTTTAACTAAAATAGAATCTCCAAACTTTGCTAAGTTTTTTTTTCGTTTATATAATACAAACACGTAAATACCAATAAATAAAGGCATTAACGCAAAGGCATAAAAATATATAGGATTTTCGAATTTAAACATTTTCCTGTCGGAGTTTTTAGTTTTTAGTTTTTAGTTTTGAATATTTAAAATTTATCATTCAACATTTATCATTTTTATACTGCCTACTTTTCGGTATTAATTAATTCCCAAACTTTTTGATTGTAATTTTCTTTATTAAAGCCAGTAAGTTTTTCGAGTGCTTTATAGTAATTTGTGTTGCCCGCTTCAAACTTCCCACAATTCAAAAACTCCCACACGGCACTAAAACCTTTTTCTTTTTCAATTTTTTTAATTATAAGAGCATTTACAACATAATCAGCCATTAAATCTTTTCGTTTGTTTTCTGAAAAATTTATCGGATTTTCTTTTACGTTTTTCCAATCTATGGTTTTATCGTTAGCAACCTTTTGTTTAAATTGTTTAAATATATCTGCAAAGCTAATTCCCCAACTTCCACCATAAACGTATGCGCACGCTTCATCTATGGGCTTGTTTACCAAGCTTCTCGAAATAACCAAACTTAACCTATCGTGCCATAAGTCGTGCGGGTCAAATTCGTTAAACGTTGCGTTGTTATTCCCTAATACAATTAATTTTTTGTTTTCAAAGGTAGAGCCTAATGTATTTTCGGTATAACCATTATAGTCTATTTTATAAACCACTCCAATCAATTTTAATAAAGCTGTACTATTTTCGCAACAATAAAAGTCTGTTATTTTATTTGTTGATTTTAGTTTTGCATCAATGGTTGTAGCGAGTTTACAATATTCATCGGTTTTAATTTTATTTATTGATGATTGGTAATGAAACGAAATATTTTCATTTTTTAATATTTTCCAATTTTTAGTATTATATAATAATGGCGATGAAAATAAAAATGATTGGTTATTTTTGTGAGCTATAAGCTCAAAACCCACTATTAACGTATGGTTATTGTTAATGCCCCCCATATTAAATACTTGTAATAAATATTGATTTTCATTTAATGGCACCACATTCATTAAATGTGGTTTATAAAAATGTTCATCATTATATTTACCGCTTTTTTCCATCCCTTTAATTTCATCTAATAAAATAAATGTTTCGTTTTTTTGAGATGTTAACACATATTTATTTTCTTCGTTTGGTTTTTCTGCTGATAATAAAAAAGCACTTAAGTCTTTAATAAGCTGCTTGCTTTCATTGCTATCATTAAGCAACTTAACATATGGACTAGTAATAACATGCTCTGTTTGGGCTTTTACATAAACCGTGGCAATTAAACTAAGTATTAATAATTTTATTTTCATTTATAATTTAATTTTAAGGTATAGCTTTAAACACAAATCGTTTTAATAAAAATTCTAATAATAAACATACTGCTGCCGCCAATGCCAAAGGCAAAAAGTGTTCAGCTTTGTTTGTAAAACTTTGTTCGCTGATAATCGTTTTTTCTAACTTATCAATTTCTTTATAAGTGCTTTCTAAACTTCCTTTATCAGTTGCTCTAAAATATTTTCCACCAGTCATTTTACTAATCTGAGTCATGGTTTCATCATCGATATCCACATCCACATAATCATATTCCATTTCTCCATTAGGATACAACGCCACTGGCTGTAGGGCTTTTCCTTTACTACCTACTCCAATACAATATACACGTACTCCAAATGTTTTAGCAATTTCAGCAGCAGTTAATGGTGCAATTTCTCCTGTATTACTTTTTCCATCAGATATTAAAATAACTACTTTACTTTTTGCTTTACTATCTTTTACACGAGCTACGCCATCTGCCAACCCTAAACCTATAGCCGTTCCTTGATCAAGCATACCCGCTTTAATATCGGCAAACATATTTTTAATAATTTTATGATCCGTTGTTAATGGACATTGCGTAAAAGCTTCTCCACCAAAAATCACTAAACCAATTTTATCATTGGGTCTTGCGTCAATAAAATCTCCCAACACTTCCTTAGCCACTTCAATACGATTTGGTTTAAAATCTTTGGCCAACATCGATAAGGAAACATCTAAACTCACAACAATATCAATTCCCTCTGTCTTTGTATCCTTCCAGCTACTGCGGCTTTGAGGACGAGCAATCGCTAATATCAATAATGATAAACACATCAATCGCAATACAAATAATACATGACGAAACTTTGCTTTTAAAGAAGATTTAATTCCTATAAATAAAGTGAACGAAGAAAAATTAACTTCACCTTCATACGTTTTTAATTTATAGATATACCAAATAATAAGAACTGGTAAAATGGTAAATAACCAAAACCAATGTTTTTCAGCAAATTGTATGTCATTAAAATATGAAAACATTATTGTACAGTCGTGTTAGTTGGTAATTGCTCTTCTCGCATAGTTCCTTTTACAAAATCAAAAGTATTATTAAGCGTTAACGTATGTTCCGCTTCAATAGGAATTTGCTTAGCAAATTTTACAAAATCTGACAACGTTAATATCTGATATAATTTCGCCTTGCTTTCAGAATCAACTACCTGCGATTTAAACACATGAATAATTTCATCAGAAGTTAATTCTAAAGCATTGATATTAAACCGTTCTTCAATGTATAAACGAAGCGTATCTGTAATTTCAGAATAATATTCTTTCACTTTATTTTCCTTCCAAATAGCTTCTTCTTTAATTTTTTCGAGAGAAGCAAAAGCAGTTATATGCGCAGGTGTTTTTGGTTTTTCAGGAATTACTTCTACTGGTTTATTTTTCTTAATACGTCTAACAATTAAAATAATAATTAATATAACTACCAATATCGCCAAACCTATATACACATAAGGCAAATACCATTTCCAATCGAAAGGCTCGTTAAATGGAGCTTTGATGTCTTTTATTTTTGCAGCAGAAGTGTCCGTTGGCACAGACCAAACTTCTAATAATAAAGCTTCGGTTAATAAAGGCTTAGCGGTATCGTTATCTAAAATAAATTCAAAAGGTGGTATCGCATAATAGCCCGAATCAAAACTTGTAATCGTTAATTGGATAGGTTGCTGAATAAAATTCGGACGAGCTTTATCAGGTATAGTGGTATCAATTTTTGTAATATTTAAAACCTCAATTTCTTTTTTAAGTGTGTCTTCTATTTGAGGCCATTGTATGTTAATGTTTTTTTGCGCAGAAGCATCATAGCTTAAATATATATCCAAACGCGTTTGCTCTCCAATTCGAATTTTACTAGAATCTAAAACAGCATGAACCTCTATTTGAGCATGAGCCAAAAAGCCTGTTAATAGGGTAAATAATATAAGTATGTGTTTTTTAATATTCATTTTTTAGTCTCTTTTGTCCCTCGAGTCTCTTTTGTCTTGTGAGTCCCTTAATTCCCTACTCTATCTTTTCTTAAATAAATTCATCAACGGTTTAATATAGCCTTCATCTGTAAAAATAGTTGTATAATCCACTCCACTTCTATTAAACACATCTTTCAATTCAGACTCAAACTTCAAATGATTTACTTGTAATTGTTTTTTAATGGCTTTATTACTAGTATCTAACCACATATACTTGCCTGTTTCGTTATCCTTTAATTTAACTAAACCTACATCTGGTAAATTTGCTTCGTGTTTATCATTGATTCTAAGCGCTACTAAATCATGCTTACGATTAGCCACTTTCATCGCATCCGAATAATTATGAGTGTCATAAAAATCAGAAATTAAAAAAACAATGCTTTTCTTTTTAATAATATTCGTTAAGTATTTTAATGCTAATTCAATATTTGTTCCTGTTTGAACAGGCTCTATGTTGAGGAGTTCTCTAATGATTCGAAGGATATGTGATTTTCCTTTTTTAGGTGGAATAAATTTTTCAATCTTATCACTAAAAAAAATCACACCAATTTTATCATTATTTTGTGTTGCTGAAAAAGCAATAACAGCGCATAATTCGGTAATTAAGTCTTGCTTAAATTGTTTTTGAGTACCAAACTTTCCACTCGCACTTACATCCACCAATATCATCACACTCAACTCGCGCTCTTCTTCAAATACTTTTACATAAGGTGTTCTTAAACGAGCCGTTACATTCCAGTCAATCGTTCTCACATCATCTCCTGGTGCATATTCACGAACTTCGCTAAATGCCATACCGCGACCTTTAAACGCAGAATGATATTCCCCAGAAAAAATCTGGTTGCTCAATCCTTTCGTTTTGATTTCTATTTTTCTTACTTTTTTAAGTAATTCGGCGGTTTCCATTTTTTATTTAAGAAATTTGATTTTAGACTTAAGATTTGAAGCTATTACTTCTAAAATCTTAAATCTCACTTCTAAAATCTCTAAGGAACTTCTACTGCATTAAGCAACTCATTAATAATATACTCCGTCGTAATATTTTCAGCTTCTGCCTCGTAAGTTAAACCAATACGATGACGCATCACATCTAAACAAACAGCACGAACATCTTCTGGAATAACATAACCTCTGCGTTTAATGAAAGCATAAGCCTTTGCAGCCAATGCCAAGTTAATACTCGCACGTGGAGAACCACCATAAGAAATTAATGGCGCAAATTTTTCTAAACGATTTTCTTTAGGGAAACGAGTCGCGAATACAATATCAACGATATAGCGTTCAATTTTTTCGTCCATATAAACGTCTTTTACCACGTTACGAGCTGCCAAAATATCTTCTGGTTTTAATACAACGTTTGGAGATGCCATACCTGCCTTAGAAATATTAGAAGCAATAATTTTTTTCTCCTCTTCTTTCGTTGGATAAGAAATTACTACTTTCAACATAAAACGGTCCATTTGTGCTTCTGGTAAAGGATACGTTCCTTCTTGATCAATAGGGTTCTGAGTTGCTAACACTAAAAACGGATTTGGTAATTTAAAAGTTTGATCACCAATCGTTACTTGTTTTTCCTGCATCGCCTCTAATAAAGCCGATTGAACCTTTGCGGGAGCACAGTTTATCTCATCAGCTAATACAAAGTTTGCAAAAATAGGTCCTTTACGAATGGAAAATTTTTCTTCTTTTTGATTGTAGATCATAGTACCAATTAAATCGGCTGGCAATAAATCAGGTGTAAATTGTATACGACTAAATTGTGCGTCCACACATTTTGCCAACGTGTTAATCGCTAATGTTTTGGCTAATCCCGGAACACCTTCTAATAAAATATGTCCATTACTTAGTAAACCAATTAATAGGCGCTCCACCATGTGGCTTTGCCCTACAATTACCTTGTCCATTTCATTAGACAATACATCAACAAACGCCGATTCGCGCTGTATTCTTTCATTTAATTCTCTGATATCTACTTGCATAGTGTTTTGTTTAACAACGGTAACAAATTTAGCATTGATAAGGGTTTTACGCTATTTAAGGGCTGTTAAAATATGTTAAGGATTTTTAGCAATTAACTCTTTTTTACAGATAGATATTTTACCAGTTATAACCATAAATCAACCACTTATTAGAAAAACTGAACCATATACCAATCTACTAAATGTATGATTTTTATTAAGAGTAGCTTAGTATCGAATTCTAAAACCAATAACGATGAAAAAACTACTACTACTTTCTTTATTCGGCGTAACACTCAGTGTTTCCGAAGCACAAAATGGATTTGCAACTTATACAACAAGCCCTGCATTTACAGGCGGTGTTATTTTAAAAGAATCTGCTTTATTAATTGATAATGCAGGTAATAAATGGATAGGCTTTACTGATGCAAGTGGTTCAACGCCAAATGTAGGATTAGTAAAACACGATGGCATCACATGGACTGTTTATAATACCACTTCAACACCAGCATTACCATCCACTAATATATCATCTTTAGCAAAAGACAATACTGGAAATATTTGGATTGGTACAAAGGGATCTGGTTTAGTGAAGTTTGATGGCGCCAATTTTACTACCTATAACACCACCAATGGCTTACCGAGTAATACCATTACTTGTATCGAAACCAATGGCGCTCAAGTGTACGTCGGTACTCGTTTTGGATTATCTCGTTTTGATGGTGTGAATTTCACAAACTACACGGTTGCTAACGGAAAAGTTCCAAGCGATACAATTACTTCTATTAAAGCTGAATCAGCTAATGTAATGTGGTTAGGTGGTTTAAACCGATTAGTTCAATTTAATATCAATAGCTCATTTACAACATCATCTTATGTCAATAAAACTATTTCACCAGTAAGTGGTAATATTAATTGCATATACATAGATGGTTCAAATACCAAATGGCTTGGTACTACTTTAGACGGGCTTCTTTCTTATAATGGGACTTCATTTACAAATGCAAACAGTATCTATGAAATTTATGGTAGTAAAATTCCTACTGCGATTTATGATATTGCTCAAGGATTAAATAATGGTGTGGCTTTAAAAATGACAACAAGCGCCAATGTATCTTCGGGAGTAATAGAATTAGCCGCCAATTCAAAAGTATACCAATATTTTTCATCCGTGCCAACATTTACCATGGGCGATTATTTAGAAAAAGTAGGAAGCAATTTAATCATCTCTCAAAACGGCACAACCTATACTTCAGGTACACCAAAAATGTATTATTCTTTTGATAAAACAAATTACATCTCTCCCTTAGGATCTGTAAATAGCAATAATTTTAAAACCTTAGATATTAATAACGTCAAAGCAGGTATATCTAACCGTAGCGATATGCACTGGGACATGGGAGGAGCTGGAAATGCAGCTTATGAAGTTCCTAAAGGTAGTGGTAAACATTCTAATTTTGCATCTGCACTTTGGATTGGAGGACTGGATAATACAAGTCAATTACACGGTGGTGCTCAAACCTATCGTCAAAATGGGGTTGATTTTTGGCCAGGGCCACTAGAAACAACAAGTGCAACTACAAGTACTTTAGTAGCCACAAATTACGACAAAGTTTGGAAATTAAATTATACCGATATCAATAATTTCATTGCTAATTTCAATGCTGGTAATGTCCAAAATGGCTCATACATACCTGTTGAGGATTTATTAACCTGGCCTGCAAATGGAACAGGGAATTATAGTATGAATTTAGCGCCCTTTGTTGACGTTGATGCTGATGGAATATACGATCCAATCAATAGCGGTGACTATCCAAAAATTAAAGGTGACCAAGCTTTGTTTTTTATTTACAATGATAATTTAGCAGCACATGCAGCTTCTGGCTGTTTACCAATGGGTATAGAAGTTCAAGCAATGGCTTATGCTTATGGTTGCCCTAATGTTATAAATGGTAAACCTGAATTAACCTATACTACTTTCTATGATTATAAAATCATTAATCGTTCAGCAAGCCAATATTCTAATGTATATGTTGGTTTATGGAGTGATGTAGACTTGGGTAATTATAATGATGATTTTATTGGTTGTAATGTTGCTGACGATTATGGTTATGCATACAATGCGAATCCAACTGATCTAGGAGGATACGGGGCATACCCACCTGCTCAGGGTTTCGCAATACTAAAAGGCCCTTTAAATACAACTAATGGTATAGATGATAACCATAATGGTTCTATTGATGAACCATTTGAAGATATGAGGGTTTCAAAATTTACTTACTTCAATAATTCTTTCCCTGGTGTACCATTAGCAACAACTGACCCAACTAACTGTGCAGGATACCATAATTATATGTCTGGTTTTTGGAAAGATGGAACACCATTTACGTGTGGTGGCAATGCATATGGTGGCTCAATAGCTACCGATTGGGCTTATACTGGCGATGTTAATACTGGAGTAAATACCGCTACAAACAGCTCCTGCGGCACAACCAATTGGACTGAAATAACAGCTGGTAACACAGCGGGAGATAGAAGATTAATAATAGGTAGTGGGCCTTTTGATTTTTTACCCGGAGAAATACAAGAAGTGGAGTATGCTTTTGTTACCTCTTTTGACAGCACATCCACAACAAATGCTAATTTATTATCAGTAGCTAAATTAAAAACAGATGTACAAAAAGTAAAAAACTTTTATAATTTAACGAATAAGCCAAATTGCTTCTTAACCCTAGGTATTACTGAGCTTTTAAAACAAAATGATTTTATGTTATACCCTAATCCTGCTAAGTCTGTCCTTACAATCAAATCATCACTTGAAGGATCTGCAACAATGGATTATGATGTTATTGATGTATTAGGTAAAACAATTATCAAGAACGAAACAACTAATCTCAATTTCAACATCAATATTTCTGATTTAAATTCTGGTATTTACTTTTTAAGATTAAAAATTAATAATAGCATTGTAGTTAAAAAGTTTATAAAAGAGTAATAAGATCATTATCAGTTTATGCCTTGTTAAATAAGGGATAAATAACAAATTAAGCCTGTTCTTTTCTTTTACTAGAAACGAACAGGCTTTTTATTTTGAATTAGGACTTCTAAGCCTCTTTTTCTATCTTTACAAAAATTAAAAATTCACCCTCATGATTGCAGAAATGAACCTATCAGCCAAAGCACAACACTTAATAGATTTAGAAGATAAACACGGAGCGCACAACTACCATCCTTTGCCAGTAGTGCTTGAGCGTGGTTTAGGTGTTCATGTATGGGACGTTGATGGAAAACAATATTATGATTTCTTATCTGCTTACAGTGCGGTAAATCAAGGGCATTCGCATCCAAAAATTACAAATGCCTTAATTGAGCAAGCACAAAAATTAGCTTTAACATCACGTGCTTTTCATAATAATGTATTAGGTGAATACGAAAAATTTGTAACCGAATTATTTGGCTTTGATAAAGTATTACCAATGAATACTGGAGCTGAAGCCGTTGAAACAGCGTTAAAAGTAACTCGTAAATGGGGTTACGAGAAAAAAGGTGTAGCTGAAAATACAGCAAAAATTATTGTTTGTGAAGGTAATTTTCACGGAAGAACTATCTCAATTGTTTCTGCTAGTACCGATCCAGATGCTCGTAAAAACTTTGGTCCATTCACACCAGGATATGTTACAATTCCTTATAACGATATATCTGCATTAGCAGAAGCATTAAAAGACAATACAGTTGTAGGCTTCTTAGTTGAGCCCATACAAGGCGAAGCGGGAGTTTATGTGCCGAACGATGGTTATTTGAAAACCTGTGCAGAAATGTGCAAAGCAGCTAATGTGTTATTTATTGCTGACGAAGTTCAAACAGGCATTGCTCGTACGGGTAAACTATTAGCTTGCGATCATGAAGATGTTAAACCTGATGTTTTAATTTTAGGAAAAGCCTTATCAGGCGGAATGTATCCCGTATCAGCTGTTTTAGCTAATAACGATATTATGATGTGTATTAAACCTGGTCAACATGGTTCTACCTATGGCGGAAATCCATTAGGTTGTAAAGTGGCTATTACCGCTATGAATGTGGTTTTAGATGAAAAATTAGCAGACAATGCTCAAACGCTTGGCGAATTATTCAGGAGTGAATTAAGAGCCATCAACTCAGATAGAATTACAACGGTGAGAGGTAAAGGTTTATTAAACGCCATTATCATTAAAGAAAAAGATGGTATTTCTGCTTGGGAGGTTTGTTTGAAACTCGCTGAAAATGGGTTATTAGCAAAGCCTACACATGGTGATATCATTCGTTTTGCACCGCCTCTAGTGATTACAAAAGAACAAATATTAGATTGCGTTCGTATTATTAAAAATACGATAGAAAGTTTTAATTAGTCTGCTTAGCTTAAAATTTACAATGAGACATTATTCTACCTTTGCGATTGAACAATTAGCGAATCATATACAAGGTGATATTTCAGCCTTTAATTGGCTGATCAATAATGGTTATCCCGAATTAGTAGCTGTTATTGATGCTGTACGTGATGATAAAAAAGCATTTAAGTTTTTAATTGATGGAAAACACTTTGTATTAGCCGCTTTTGTAAATACAATATGGGATGACGAAAAAGCATTCAAATTTTTAATTGACTCCAAAGCCTTTGATTGGGCGGCTTGTGCTAATATTATTAACGGCGATGACAAAGCAGAAAAAGCTTTAAAAGCCGCCGGTAAACATCATTTTGTTGGACTGTCTAAAGCTATTTTAGGGCGTATTCACGAGGATGGCGATAGAGCTACAACCCCAGTAGGTATGTTAAAAAATATTTTTAATTTCAAAAAGAAATTTGATTAACGTATTTAAAAAAAATCAAATCAATTAATTATTTACACTATTTCTATTTCTTCGTAAAAAAAGAATGGAAGGCTTTTCTATATATTGGTGGATTAAATGAGCAAATGACAAGATGATAATAAAAGAAATCGTTGATGACATCCAAAAGCTAAGATGTAAATATTTCATTAAGCCCGGTATAATAACCGATACACCAATGTATTGATGTATTAAATATAAACTATAGGATAATTGCCCCAACCATATTGTAATTGGATTAACTATAACTTTTAATTTATTAAATAGGTATAAAATAAAAACACCGTAAATAACAGATAATGTTACAATATATTCTGTTAAGCTAATGTATTTTGTATTATAGTAACAATGGCGAAACAGGAAGCATTGAATAATTAATGTAAAAGCAAATAAACTCATTCTTATGATTGTAAGCTTTTCAAACTTCATTTTATAAAGTATAATTCCAGCATAAAACAATGGAAAATAACTAATGATAGGTAGAGCTACTAAAATGTTTTGGAAATAAATATTATTAGCAACAACATCAAACGTATAACATAAACAAAATAACATAAACACCACTCCAATATATTCAATGTATTTTATGGTCTTGGTTAGCATTAATAAAATAATGAAACTATAAAATACGAGCTCTATAATTAATGTCCAATAAGGGCCATCTATACTATCAATATTAAAGTAGTATTGAACCATCGTCATATTCACTAAGTATTTCCAAATCATACCATGCTCTATAACTGATACAGGAATAATAAATGATTTTAATATGATTATTAAAGTAGTCAATGTAACACAAAACCAATAGGTAGGATATAATCGACTAAATCTACTCCAAGCAAACGCTTTCCAATACGTTGTTTTTTGAATTGTCATAAATATGACAAAACCGCTGATTATAAAAAACAAATCAACTCCCATTGCTCCAATATTAAAGTTGAAAATGGATTGCGATTGCCCCATCGTAAAATGAAAGAGAATAACAGCTATTACAGCAATACCCCTCAAGGCATCAAGCTCTAATATTCTAATTTTCATGTTAATTTGATTAGGTTAATGAGTTGTTATCTTAATAAAACTATAATACCTAACTTAAATTCACAAAAATATTAACTATGCATTTTTACACCGTCAATTGTCATTTCGTGAGTGGCAAGGTTATAGTAATCGCCCATGCTCATTACATGAACAACTAAATTTTTAATAGAAATTGGTTGG
The DNA here is from genome assembly GCA_025359355.1 of Bacteroidota bacterium. GTDB lineage: Bacteria > Bacteroidota > Bacteroidia > B-17B0 > Aurantibacillaceae > UBA4416. The sequence continues at coordinate 16,490 of JANYGR010000049.1, forward strand.
CCCATTTCTATTTGAGTAAGGTTAGTGTCTTTAATATGTCTACCATCTACTAATATAATTAACCCAGAGCCAATTGCTTCCATATGCGATTTATTAGTAATGATAACACCTGTGTCTTCACCTAATCCAATACCTAATACACGTGGATTACCAACTACTGCCTGAAATAAACGACCAATACGACCACGATGCACAAAGTGAGTATCAATAATCATATCATCAATTAATCCTAAACCACTAGTAATTTTCACTTCACCTTTTAATAAAGCTTCGCTGCTACTCCCTTGATAAATCATGCTATTAGAAGCTGCTGCTGCACCAGCGGAAGTGCCTGCAAAAATAAAATCTTCGTGTTGATATTTATGAAGTAATAAATCATGGAAAGGTGTTCCTCCTAATATAGAAGTTAAACGTAATTGATCTCCGCCAGTAAACATAACAACATCAGCCGCTTGCAATCTATCAACAGACGTTTGGTCCAAAGCATGTTCACGGTTTTCAATATATAAAACATCAACATTTTTTGCACCTAAAAATTCGAACGCACGTGCATATTCTGGTCCAACTTCTTTTGGGATTTTTGAAGCAGTTGTTACAATTTCAATTCGAGATATTTCTTTATGTTTAGATTCCTTGATTATACGGCGTAATATACCCGTTTCAAAAAAATTTAAGTTTTTTTCTACCTGCTTATCAAAGTTTTTTTCGGTAAAACTACCTTTATCTACAGCGCCACCTATGATGACTAATTTTCCTTTTGGATTCATATATTAAATTTGACGATGAGTCAATTTGATAATTTGATGATTGATTGAGTACTCTGTTAATTTAGAAGAAAGATTTAAATTCAATAGTTTTTATCATCTAATTGACTTATAATCTAATTAGTTAATTATTTTAATTGTTTTTCTAAGTCTTTTAATTCTTTCACTTTTTCAGCGTAGCCCATTTTATCAAACGAGAAAATAAGATTATTTATAATTCGTTTAATAATATCCAAATTGCTGCATGGTAAATAATGTTTTGTTTCAGGCTCTATATTTAACTGTTTAATAAAGGCATCAACATCCTGATGATTAAAAATTAAACCTTTACTAAATGGATTGACATAAAATAAAATATTATCAGAAAGTGTTTTATCGGATGGATCAATTAAATTAGCGAAATCATTGATGTAAGCTAACACAAAATGTTGTGGCAAATTAACGCCATACACAGGTATACCAAGCTCTTTGCAGATAAGTGCATAAACAACACTTAACATAACTGGATTTCCTTTTTTTGTTTCTAAAACAACATTAATAAAAGAATTTTGAGGCGCATGATAATTTGAAATATTACCGCCAAACTGATGTACTTCAAATAAAATATGATTGATGATTTTTACCTTTTCTATTGCAGTTAAATCATCGTGCAACTCCAACCACACATCTTGTTTAATTTGTTGCAGTTGTTTTTTTAGTTTAGTTTCATCTAAATCTGGATATTGATATCTAGAAATGATACAACAGCCTTTAAATAAATCATCCTGTTCATTTTCTGCCCAATGTTTAAGCGCATTTTGAAGTGCCTTAAATTGTATGGTATGAATAATGCCTTCGATACGTTTTTGCATTAACGCATCAAAGCTGTTTTCCCAAGCCGTTTCCAGATGCGGTATAGCTGGCGGTCCTAAAATAATAAACCTATTTTTTACCTCAGAATAAATTCCATCATCTGGATCATCTAATAAAGTAATTAAGGCAATTACTTCTTTTAGGTTCATTTCATTTTTTTTAGGTCTCATACAAAACAAAAATAGCCCCTTATTGGAGCTATTTTTAACCTTTGATTTGTTTTTTTTAACAATTACGTTGTTAATCGTTGTAAACTTTCTTGTATTAATATCTCTACACTTTTCTTGTAATCGCTGGTAAACTCCTTACGGACGCGGTTTGCAATGATGACACAGGCTGTTAAACACTGGTGGTTTAATAACTTTCCTAAACCATAAAGCGCAGAAGTTTCCATTTCAAAGTTTGTAATACGGTGCTCTCCCATTTTAAAATCAGTTAAAAACTCATTTAATGTTGGCATAGCCGCTTTTAATCTTATTTGACGACCTTGTGGTCCATAAAAACCTGGAGCTGTGGCGGTAATACCAATATGGGTTCCTTTTTTAAATTTAGAGATTAAAGCTTCGGAAGCCTTTACACAATAAGGAAAAGGAAGTGTTGGCATCCAACCTGTATGTTTTATAAAAGCATCGCTAATATCATTTTCGCAAACATTTTCCCAACCATGATAAAAAGGCAAAAGACCATCTAAGCCTATACCATGCGAACTAACTACTATACCATTTACTGGAATATCTGCTTGCAAAGCCCCACTAGTGCCCAAACGAATGATGTTAAGTTGACGATGAGTTGGGTTTAATTCACGGGTTTCTAAATTAATATTTACGGCCGCATCTAATTCATTCATCACGATGTCTAAATTATCGGTACCTATACCAGTAGATAAAACAGTTATGCGCTTTCCATTATAAATTCCTGTATGCGTTACAAACTCTCTATGTTCTGTTTTAAATTCTATTTTACTAAAATGTGCTGATATTTGCGCCACGCGATGCTGATCGCCAACTACTATAACATCATCCGCAATATCTTCACCTTTTAAATTGATATGATATACTCTTTTTTCGTTGGTTAAGATTAATTCTGTTTCTGCAAACATAGATCGTTTTGTTTTAGTGAATGTTTTGTTTTATTAATACTAAAGTAAATCTAAAATATATTTTCCGAATATCATAATACCAATCATTGCAGAGATGATAGAAAATACAAGCACCGCTCCAGCTGCTAAATCTTTTACTTTACCAGCCATCGAATTTTGATTGGGTTCAACTAAATCCACAAAAGCTTCAATGGCAGTATTGATAATTTCGAGAGAGAGCAAAATGCCTATACAAATTAAGATAATACACCATTCTGTTAAACTAATGTTTAATATGTATGCAGTAATCATAGCTATTATAGCACAAAGAATATGAACTTTCATATTACGTTGTAATAGCGCTAATTTAATGCCTTTGTAAGCATAGGTAAATGATTTAAAAAATAGATGCATCATTAAAATTTAAAACTCTAAAATAAAGATAGGTAAAAAAACAAATATTAGCCCGCTGATTTCGAATATAAGCGCAGATTAAGAACATAAATAGAAATTGTTATAATACAACAAATTTAGCTCTGCGAAATTTTTCGATAAAAATTCACGCTTCCTCATGCTGATTAAAATTAGAAATCATTACATACAAAAACCACATAAATATGGTGAAAATACCCGTAAATCCAATAGTATCTTTTTCGAACAAAATTCCAAAACTGACTTTTAACAAGGTAAATGGATGAATGATGTCCCAACTATTAAACCTTAAATATCTTCCTAAATATAAGCCATAGGCTACTAACCAAAATAATAATGGTGTAATTAGTGTAACATAAAATTCACCAATTTTTTCGTTTAATAATGAAAGCATATCTTTCAATGATTTGAAAAATACCATCATTCCTGTTAAAGCAAAGGATAGTACTAAAATTAAATCATACCATAATGGTAAATCAGGACGAGGTTTTAAATGAAATAAGTCTGTTAAAATATAAGGTGCATTAGGTAAAAACAATAGCCACAACAATACTATTGGAAGGTGTAGGTATGTTAGTTTATGTTGACGTTTCATATAATCGCTTATCCACCAAGGAATAAAGGCTAAAAATAAATTCCAAACTAAAAAAACATAACTCAAGCCTTCGCTTTTAATAATGCGATAGGTTAAGAGTGTTACACTAAATAATGTAAAAGTATAAATGAGTTGCTTAAAGGTTTTCATGTTTTATTGATTATTTTATAAATTTTTAATACGCTGTTGGGTCAATCGAATCTCTATTTTCAGTTACTATATCTATCGTTTTGAGAATAGTAGATATATTGTAACTCTTTTTATTAAAAACTATATAAATGCAATACCAAATGGCAATGAGCCAAGCACTAGCTATCCAAACGATATACGCATACATAAAATAGCTATATACTTTTATTTTAAGAAGATAATCCTCTGAATTATAGTTATTAAAATCCTTATGCCAAATGTTACTAAGTAAATACTGCTGTGTAAAATACAAGGCGGCAAAAATGCTAAAATAAATAAGTACAATCATCCAATACGTTTTTAATTTACCAAGTGGTTTATTCTTACTTAATAAAATGAGTGTTCTAATAAACGCACCAATTAACTGAATTGAACCAATTGCTAATTCCGCTAAAAATAATCCTACTAATAACATATAGATGAAGTCGTCTTCGGTTGATGAATAATTTTCCATGTTTTATTTTTTGGTTGAGTAAATACTATTAATAATGTACTGATCTCTTAAATCATAACTGCGCCAATCGTTGGTGTAATCTGATAAATAATGTAAGAGTTTTTCATTTAGTAATTGATCGTATGTTTCACCGTAATAACGTTGATTTAAATCTGAATAATTCCTTAAACTATCTTTAAATTGTTTACATTCTGGTTTCTTGGCAATGGCTAGTAAATCAGGTAAATTAGCATCTGATAAAGAAAATAAATAATAAAAATCAACATCTTTTAAAGGCTTATTACTGATATTGTATCGAGTGATAACGATATCCCAATTTACTATACTACTTATAGTAAGAACCGTAAACCATACTGCGACATTCGTTTTTATCAAATACCAATTAGATCTCTTTTTATAAATTTTCCAAAACATAATTAATAATCCAATCACTGCTAATAATAACCATACATATACGCCTATGCGTTTATAGGTGAAATTATAATCATGTATATACAATTGGTTACGAATAGCCGTAGATGAAAGCATCAGGATGTTTTGCCCTATCCATAGGTAAACGCAAGCTATTAATGCTTTGTTGTTTTTTATAAATATAAATTCTTTACGAAATAAAAATAATATTAAGCTCGTAGCTATAATGATTGAAAAAATAATAACCCCTACTCCATTATGTACAAAATCAGAATGCGTAATGTCTTTTGGTAAACCACCTCCAAAATAAAGGGTTTGTATATCTCCCACATTTAAAACAATGAGCATCACATTTAACACAATAAATAAGAGCAAGCCTCCAAAGCGTTCGGTTTCATAATGCTTTCCAGCGGTTTCATTTTCTTGAACTATCGAATTTTTAAGTGATAAATTATTTTCCCATATCTCTATTGGTTTAATAGTTTGATGATACAAAAAGGAATACATCAATAAAAAACCACCTAGCGTGAAAAATATCCAAGTAACAGAAATAAAATCTAAATTAATCCATTTGGTATTTGCAGCAAATAAAGGATTAGACGATTGATATAAATTAAAGAATAGTATACTTAAAACAAGTACAATAAAGATTGCTAAAACTTTATAGCCTCGCTTTGAAGTAATATCTTCTGGCTTAGGCTTTAGCCTTG